>NZ_CAZELG010000043.1:0-230032 GCF_964512825.1 Tenacibaculum halocynthiae
AGATTTAATAGGAGTGAATAGTAGTTTTATAGATTTAGGAGGACATTCATTAAAAATGGTGTTTTTAGTAAATGCTATAAAGAAAGAGTTTGGGGTGAAATTGAAATTACAGGACATTTTTAAAGGAAAAACAATTAGTCAACTATCAGAATTAATTGAAATAGAAATTTGGTTAGAAACTAAGAATAACAAGCAAGATCAGCGAAAAGAGGTTGTACTATAAAAACGAATAAAATTATGGAAGAATTACTTTTAAAATTACGAAAATTTGATGTTCAATTAAATGTTGATGATAATAATCTTAAGTTAAATTTACCAAATAACTTTAAAGATATTACTTTAATAAATGAAATTAAAGAAAATAAAACTGATTTAATTGATTATATTAATAAAGTTAAAAGAAACAGAGTAAACTCTTTAGAGATACCAGTAGCAGATTTTTCTGATCTTATAAAACTGACTCCACCTCAAACTCGGTTGTATGTACTTCAAGGGTTAGCAGAAAACTCTAATGTTTATAATATCCCTTTTGGATGTGAACTAAATGGAGCTGTAGATGTCTCTCAAATGCAAAAGGCTTTTAAAGAAGTGGTTAATAGGCATGAGAGTTTACGAACATGTTTTATTCTTGGTGAAAATTATGAACCAGTTCAAAAAATTATTGAAGAATTCGAATTCGAATTAGAATATATTAAGTCAAATGAGAAAGCACTGGAAACAATTATACAAGACTTCTCATATGCTTTTGATCTTAAAAAAGGACCATTAATAAGAGCTAAACTAGTAGAGATTAACTCGAGACGATTTGTTTTGTTAATAGATGTTCATCATATTATTTTTGATGGGATTTCTACTCAAGTGTTTTTAAAAGATTTAGTTTCATTGTATAATAAAGAAGAGCTAAAAGACCTTAGAATACAATATAAAGATTATACAGCATGGTATTATAGTGATGATTATCAAATGAGTCTTGCTACTCAAAAATCATTTTGGGTAAAAGAGTTAGAAGGGTTTTCTAATACAGCAGTTCTTCCTAGAGACTTTAAGAAATTAAATAAAATTTCTTTTGAAGGAGGATATGCGAATTTTAAAATTAATAGTAAAAGGAGGAAAATTATAGAAGAACTTTCGAAGGAATCTGAAGTGTCTTTATTTAGTGTATTAATTACTCTTTATAGTATTTTACAAGCAAAGTTGTCAGATGCAAATGATCTAGCAATAGGTGTTCCTGTGGCTGGAAGACGTCATTGGGATTTAGACAATATGATTGGAATGTTTGTGAATACTTTAGCAATTAGAATGAAACCTGAAGGGGAGGTTCAATTTAATGAATATTTAAAAAATGTAGGAGCAACGGTGGTTAAAAGTTTTGATAATCAAGAATACCCCTATGAAAACTTACTTGAAGATTTAAATTTAAGAGGGAATAATGATATGAATCCGTTATTCGATACACTTATTACTCTAAATAATATTGAAGAAAGTCAGTTAGAACTTAATGATGTAAATGTAAAACCTATTGAAATAAATAAATCAACTTCTAAGTTTGATTTAATTATGCATTTTAATGAGCTTGATGAAGAGCTTGAATGTACCTTTGAGTATAGCACACAATTATTCAAAAAGGAGACCGTAAATAGATTTTTTGATTACTTTATTAATATAATAGATCAAGTAGGAAGTAATAAATCTATTGCTCTAGAAAAAATAACACTTCTTAATAAAAAGTCAAAAGAAGAAGTGTTAAAGTTAAATGACTTTACAAGTGTAAAATATCCAAATAAGCTTACGTTAGTTGAAATGTTTGAAAATCAAGTTTCTAAATCTCCAGATAGTATAGCTCTGATTTTAGGTGAAGATACTATGACCTATAAAGAAGTGAATGAAAAAGCAAATAGGATCGGAAGAATGCTTAGAACAAAAGGAGTTGGACGTAATGATACGGTTGGGGTTTTAATGGAAAAAAAATTTCAAGTGGTTATTAGTATGCTGGGTATTTTGAAAGCAGGTGGTGCTTATGTACCAATTGATGTTAATTACCCTCAAAACCGAATTGATTATATTATTGAAAATAGTGGAATTAGTTGGGTTTTATCTACAGAAGAGTATTTTGAAGTAATTAAAGAAAGTAAGATTTCAATTATAAATGTGTTGGAGGCAGAATCTATAGGAGATACGTGTAATTTGGAAGTAATGAATAACCCTGAAGATTTATGTTATGTGATCTATACTTCTGGAACTACTGGTGTTCCAAAAGGAGTAATGATTGAACATAAAAATGTTGTTCGTTTACTTTTTAATGAAGAGTTTCAATATGATTTTACAAGTAAAGATGTTTGGACTATGTTTCATAGTCACTGTTTTGATGTAAGTGTTTGGGAAATGTATGGAGCATTATTGTATGGAGGTAAATTAGTTATAGTGCCACAAAAGGACGCTAGAGATCCTTTAAAATATTTAAAAATTTTAAAGGAAAATAAAGTAACTATTTTAAATCAAACACCAACAGCTTTTTATTCGCTAAATAATGCTAGTGAAAAAGAAAATATAGCATTACCAGAAATACGATGCGTAGTCTTTGCAGGAGAGGCATTAATGCCATCTAAGTTAAGAAAGTGGAGAGAATTGTATCCAGACACAAAATTGATAAATATGTATGGTATTACAGAAGTGACTGTGCATATGACTTATAAGGAAATAGGAGGTGAAGAAATAGAAAAAGGCACTGGTAATGTAGGGAGAGCATTACCAACAGGGGTTATCTATTTGTTAGATAGTAATATGCAGCCAGTTCCTAAAGGAGTTATAGGTGAAATATATGTTGGAGGAGAAGGTGTTGCACGTGGTTATATGAACAATAAAGAGTTAACTAATTCTCGTTTTATGAATAACCCTTTTAAAGAAGGAGATCGTTTGTATAAATCAGGAGATTTAGCAGTGCTGATGCCTAATGGGGATCTTGAATACAAGAGACGTATGGATAATCAAGTTCAATTAAAAGGGTTTAGAGTTGAGTTAAAAGAAGTAGAACATCATTTGTTTCAACATGAATTAATTGATGATGTCTTGGTTATTAAAAGTGTTTCAGAAAAAGAAGAATCTTTTTTATGTGCTTATTATATAGCAAAAGAAGAAATAGATGTTACAGATTTAAGAACCTACTTAAGTAATAAATTGCCTCACTATATGGTTCCGTCATATTATGTTAAGATGGAAAAAATGCCGTTTACATCTAATAATAAAATTGATACATCAAAATTACCAGAACCTAAAACTGGGGTGTCAAACAAAAGATATGTAGCTCCAGTTAATGGAGAAGAAAAACTGATGTGTGAGATATGGGAAGAATATATGAGTATAGATCAAGTAGGGGTTGTAGATAATTTTTTTAGTTTAGGAGGAGATTCTTTAAAGGCTATAGGGTTAGTTTCTACAATTAATGATCGTTTTTCTTCTGCTCTTGTTATTGCTGATATATATTCTTACCCAACCATTAAGGAATTGGTAAAAGTATTAAAATCTAAAAATGGAAGTGGAAATGATTTATTGAAGGATGAAGTAGAAAAAGAATTGAAATTATTTCAAGAGAATTATAAAAAAGATAACGATTTTTTAGAGTTGTATGAAGAAGTTTACCCTATGAATGGTGTAGAAAAAGGAATGGTGTTTTATTCTTTATTAGGGAATTCTGAAGATATTAATAATGTTTTATATCACGAACAAAATATATATAACCTATCGTTTAAAGATTTTGATTTTAACATTTTTAAGCAAGCATTAGATTTAGTAATAAAAAAACATAGCGAATTTAGAAAGATATATGATTTGGAAAATTTGGCTCATATCATATTAAAAGAAATAGATCCTGAAGTTTATTTTATAGATTTATCCCATCTTAATACTATCGAACAGGAAGAGTTTATAACTGAAAAATTGCATGAAGAAAAATTAAAAGAAACAAATCTTTCAATGTCTTTAATATGGCGTATGCATATTTTAAAAATACGTGAGGATTTTCAATATTTATTATTTGATTTTAATCATTCTTTATTAGATGGGTGGAGTTTATCAGCTTTTTTAACTGAATTGAATAATACTTATTTAGCATTAAAGAAAAATACTTTTTTGGGATTGAAAACTATTCAGGGTAGTTATAAAGATCAAATAATAGGAGAGTTAACAGCTGTTAAAGATAAATCTAGTAAAGAGTATTGGAAAAAAGAATTAACAGGGTATAATCGATTTGAATTATCGATGACAGGTTTACCTGTTGAAACGGTAACGAATGATTATAATTTAGGGAAAAAGTATAGAAAAAAAATAGAAAAAATAGCTAGTGAACTCAATACAAGTTTTAAGCATTTGTGTTTTGCAGCGACAGCATACGCTTTACGTAAAATAAGCTACGAGAATGATTTGGTAATGGGTATGGTTACTAATGTAAGGCCGTTAATCCCAGATGGAGAAAATTTGATAGGATGTTTTCTAAATACAGTTCCAGTAAGAATTAAGGTTTCTGAAGATATAACTTGGAAAGAATATGTTAATTATATTGAAACTAAACTAAGAGAATTAAAGTATCATGAGCGAGTACCTTTTTATAAAATATTAGAATATATAGATGAAAAAACCTCAAAAGAAAATCCAATTTTTGATGTTAAATTTAATTATATCGATTTTAGGGTTTTTAATGAATTAGAAGGCTATAATAAAAAGAATTCAGAAGAAGTTCATAAAGGATACTTAGAATCTAAATCTTATTTAAATGAAAATACACCTCTTAATGTTAATATTTTTGCAGAGAATGATGACTTTACTTTGCGTATTGTTCATGAGGCTTCTCTTTTAGAAAATAATCAATCAAAAAATATATATCTATATTTTAAGAATGCTCTTGATCAAATATTAAATGAAACAAATAAAAAGTTAAAACTGGAAGAAGTTTTACCTCAAGAAGATTATCTGAAAATAACCAAGCAATTTAATAATACAGAGATTTCTTTTAGAAAGAAAACAACAATTTTAGATTTGTTTAATGAACAAGTTAAGTTAAGGCCAACTAAAGTAGCAACTGTATTTGAAAACGTGTCTTTAACTTATAAAGAGCTTGATGAAAAATCTAATCAATTATCTCATAAGTTAATTGAAGTTGGGGTGAAAAAGGAAACCTTAGTACCAATTAGTATAGATCGTTCTGTTGAAATGATAATTGGTATTTTAGGAATAATGAAGGCTGGGGGTGTTTATGTTCCAATTGACCCTACTTACCCGAAAAGTAGAGTTGACTATATTTTAAATGATATAGAAGCATCATTTATATTAACAGAATTTAAGTATAAAGACCAATTTGAAATATCTCAGTTGATACTAGATGATAAATCTATTTATGAAAATCGATCAAAATTTTCTGCTTTTATAGAAGTAAAAGAATTGTCGTTAGCATATGTTATATATACTTCTGGGTCTACAGGTAAACCAAAAGGAACTATGATTGATCATATAGGAGTGTATAATCAGCTTTGCTGGATGAAAGAATATTTAAATGTTTCTGAACAAGATGTAATTTTACAAAAAACAAATTTCAGTTTTGATGTTTCGGTTTGGGAATTAATATTACCATTATTGTGTGGTGCAAAACTAGTATTCAGTAAGCCTAATGGTCATGCAGATACAAATTATTTAGCGTCTATTATCAATAAGCAAAAAATCACATTAATTCATTTTGTACCTTCAATGTTATCAAATTTTTTAAATGAGGTAAA
This sequence comes from Tenacibaculum halocynthiae, assembly GCF_964512825.1. Taxonomy (NCBI): domain Bacteria; kingdom Pseudomonadati; phylum Bacteroidota; class Flavobacteriia; order Flavobacteriales; family Flavobacteriaceae; genus Tenacibaculum; species Tenacibaculum halocynthiae. The sequence continues at coordinate 5,763 of NZ_CAZELG010000043.1, forward strand.
AGATAAAGGAATAGGAGTGGTACGTAAAGTTATTTGTAGTGGAGAAGAACTTCTACCAAATACAATAAAGCAGTTTCAGAGTAAGTATCCTAATGTATCATTGCATAATTTATATGGACCTACAGAGACGTCAATCCACGTTACAGCTATGGACGTTACAAACTATAGTAAGGGTAAAGTATCTATTGGCAAACCAGTAGCAAACACAAAGGCATACATAGTAAATAGCGAAAATAGATTACAATCAATTGGAGTAAAAGGAGAGTTGTTAATAAGTGGTGTTCAAGTAGCAAGAGGGTATCTTAATAGATCAGATTTAACGCTAGATAAATTTATAGACAATCCATTTGATACACAAAAAAAATTATATAAAACAGGAGATATGGCACGTTGGCTTCCTGATGGTACTATTGAATATCTTGGACGAATTGATAATCAAATAAAACTAAGAGGAAACCGAATAGAATTATCAGAAATAGAAACTGTTTTATTAAGTCATTCAAAAATACGTGTGGCAGCTGTAGATTACCGAGCGTATAAAGGAGAGTTCTGTTTAATAGCATATTATGTTACTTACGGAGAAGCTATTGATGTAGCAGACTTTAGAGAGTATTTAAATAAAAATATTCCTGACTATATGATTCCACTATACTATGAAGAAATGGAAGAATTTCCAATTACTTCTAATGGAAAACTAGACAAGTCGTCATTACCAGATCCTAAAATTAATCGATTAGAATCACATACTGATCCATTAAATGAAACAGAAGAAATATTGTTAGAAGTTTGGTCAGAAATATTAAATATAGAAAAAACTAAGATTAGTACTAATACTAGTTTTTTTAATATAGGAGGTCATTCGTTAAAAGCAATTACTCTAGTTAATAAAATTGTAAGATATTTTGCAGTAAATATAACCTTGAAAGAAATATTTGAAAAGCAAAGTATAAAAGGTATTTCTGATTATATAATTACTATAAAACAACTCAAGAATACTAACTTAAAAGATGATAAAGAAAAAGTAGCTTTATTAATATAAAAGGGGTAGTTTTTTAGAATACTTCATAATATATAATAATAAGACATATGCTTTTAAGGAAAAACATTTGATAAATGTTGATGCTTATTAAATTTAAGTTTTTTGTATAATTATTTTATGGACTATGCTTTCTGATGATTTATAAATAGTTTTCAGATTTATTAACATCTTACTATATGTTGTTTATCTAAGTGTTTTGATTTATTCTTAAAATTAAAACTGGTGCTATGAAAAAATACCAAATTAAACCTAAACAACCAAATTAAACCTAAACAACCAAATTAAACCTAAACTCATGAAAATAGATCAATATATCAGTGATTTAAGGAGTAGAGATATTATTATTTCTGTGCAAGATGGACAAATAGCTGTTAAGGCACCAGATGAAATTATTACTCCTGAAATAGTAAGAGAATTGACAATAAAAAAGCAAGAGATTTTAAGTTTTTTTAAGTTAATCAAAAATGAAAGAGCTTTTACTTCTATTTCAAAAGCAAAAGTTTCTGAGCATTATCCATTGTCTTCAGCTCAACATCGTATGTACTTTTTATATGAGCTTGATAAAGAGGGAACAAGTTATAATATGCCAGGTTTTTATAAAGTTAATAGAGACTTAGATATATTAAAAGTAAAATCTGCTTTTGAAAGTTTAATTAAACGCCATCAAAGTCTTCGTACTATTTTTACAATTGTAGAAAACCAACCTGTTCAAAAAGTTTTAGAAGCTGACTTATTTGAGGTGAATTTTTATCAAGGAGATGTTGATAAAAAAGATAAATATAAGCATGATTTTGTAATGCCGTTTGATTTGTCATCTGACTTTCCAATTAGAATTTCTTTGATAGAGATTCCGAAGGAAGATTATTTATTATTTATTGATATGCATCACATAATTAATGATGGTGTTTCACAAGAGATTTTAATGAATGATTTTTGGTCTTTTTATTATGAGAAATCTTTACCAGTACTACAAACTGAATATATAGATTACTCAGTATGGCAACAAGGTGAATATCACCAATCGTTAGTTGCTACTCATAAAAAATATTGGTTAAATAGGTACAAAAAAGAGTTTACTAAATTAGAATTACCTACAGATTTTTCTAGGCCACAGAAACTTAGTAGTGAAGGGGAGGTATATTCAATAAAACTTAATGCTCAAAAAAGTTCCAAGTTGCGTGCTTTAGTGAAAGAGGAAAGAGTTACAATGTATTCATTGTTTTTAGCAATTTATAATGTTCTATTGAGTAAGTTATCGAATCAAAAAGATATTATTGTTGGAACTCCAACATCGGGTCGTTACCATTCTGATTTAGAGGGGGTAGTGGGTATGTTTGTTAATACTTTAGCTTTACGTAATCAAATAAGTCCAGAAATTACTTTTAAAGAGTTTTTAAAGAATGTTAAGGAAGATACATTTATGGCTTTTGATCATCAATTATATCAATATGAAGAGCTGATTGATGCATTGAATATCAGAAGAGATATGGGACGTAATCCCTTGTTTGATGTTTTCTTTTCTTATAGTAAGCAGATAGATGTGAAAGTGGGAAAAAATACAGGTTCTAAAATCATGAGTTATGATGAAGCAAATGTCATGTCAAAGTTTGATTTAGAGTTAGATGTTTTAGATTCGAATGAGATTGTTTTATCACTAACATATCGAACTGATTTATTTAGTGCATCGAGTATAACTAGATTTTCTAATTATTTAATTAAAATAATAGATGAAATACTGAAGGATAAAAAAGTTTTAATAAAAAATATTGAGATATTATCAGAGGTTGAAATAAATAAATTATTAGTGGAGTTTAATGATACGGATGCAGATTATGATTTAAATAAAACTGTTCTAGATATGTTTGTTGATAAATCTCTTAGTAATCCAGATGCAATAGCTATTGTATTTGAAAAAGAGAAAATGACCTATAGAGAGTTAGATATTCGTTCTGATTTATGGGCAACACATTTAATAAAATCGGGTGTTGTATCACAATCTATAGTTGGCTTATTTATAACACGTTCAAGTGAAATGATAGTAGCTATTTTGGCAGTAATGAAAGCAGGAGGAGCGTATTTGCCAATTAATCCAAATCAACCAATAGCTCGAACCCTTGACATGTTGGAAGATTGTGGAGTTTCTACTATAATTACTAATGCAAGCGAGTCTTTGGAAAATTTAAAGCAAAGTTATAACTGTTTAACTCCCAGTGTTCTTAATTTAGATACGGTTATAGTTGAAAAGAAAACTATGTTTAGGGTTCTACCAACTAGCTTGGCTTATATTATTTATACTTCAGGTTCTACAGGAAAACCAAAAGGAGTGCTAATTCAGCATGAAGGAGTTTCTAATTTAATTCAACATCAACAACAACTTTTTAAGATGAATTATGATGAAAAAATTCTATTATTTTCTCCTTATTATTTTGATGCTTCTGTTGAACAAATATGGTTGGCATTATCAAGCGGAGCCACTTTAGTTATAATAGAGGAACAAAAATTGTTAGAGACAGCTTTTTTAAAATCATATTTAAAAGAACATAGTGTTACACATCTTGATAGTACGCCATCTTTTTTAGAAAGAATAGATTTAGAAGACTTACCAAATCTTCGTCGCGTAATTTCAGGGGGAGAAGCTTGTAGGTCATCTTTGATAGAAAGAGTTACTAATAAATGTCCTTTATATAATGAATACGGACCTACTGAAGCTACTGTAACAGCTACTTATCAAAAGATAGTAAAAGAACAAACTTTTGAATATAGAAGCTCTATAGGTAAACCTATAGCTAATACAAAGATTTATATTTTATGTGAAGATATGAAGTTATTGCCTCAAGGGGCAATAGGAGAACTTTATATAGGAGGAAAAGGACTGTCTTTGGGGTATTTAAATAGGTTAGATTTAACTGAAAAACGTTTTATTAAAAATCCTTTTGGAGAAGGACGTTTATACAAAACAGGAGATTTAGCAAGATGGAAAGAAGATGGTAGACTAGAGTATTTAGGACGTAATGATGATCAGGTAAAGCTTCGTGGTTATCGCATTGAATTAGGAGAAATAGAATGTCAATTAGAGAATTTAGAACAAATAAATCAATCATTAGTAATAACTTTCGGATCGGAAGAAAATAAACAGTTGGTTGCTTATTTATGTGGAGAAAAGGAGTTAAAAGATAGCGAAATTAAATCGTTTTTGTTATCAAAACTTCCCAATTATATGATACCTACTGGTTATATATGGATTGATTCCTTTCCACTTAATGCAAATGATAAAATTGATAAAAAAGCTTTACCTAGCCCAGATTTTATTATAGGAAAAGAATATATAGCTCCAAATACAGAAGAACAAGAAAAGTTAGTAGGTATTTGGTCAGAGGTTTTAGGATTTGAAAAAGAAAAAATTAGTATTAGTTCAGATTTTTTCCAATTGGGAGGGCATTCATTAAGTGCTATTACTCTGGTAAATAAAATTAATCAGATTTTTAATGTAGAAGTTTCTTTACAAGACTTATTTTTATATCGAACAGTTTTAGAATTATCCATTCATATTTCTGGTATGAATAAAGGGAATTATATATCTATTGATAAAGCACCTATACAAAACTCATATCCTTTATCATCAGCTCAACGTCGTATGTATTTTTTATACGAGTTTGATAAAGAGGGGACTAGCTATAATATGCCAGATTTTTATAGAGTTAGTAAAAATATAGAAGCAGCGTTATTAAATAAAATATTTAAAGAATTAGTAATGCGTCATCAGAGTCTTCGTACAATATTTGAGTTAGAAGATGGTCAACCAGTTCAACGTATTTTAGAAGCTGATTTATTTGAGGTTACTTATGATAAGGGTGAAGTAAATGATATAGATCGCTATATTAAAAATTTTGTTCGCCCATTCAATTTATCAAAAGATTTACCATATCGTGTATCGTTGATTGATATTTTAGGAGAAGACTATTTATTAATGATTGATACTCATCATATTGTTAATGATGGTGTTTCTAATGAAATATTGATAAGAGATTTCTGGTTGTTATATAAAGGATATAAATTACCTGAATTAGATATCCAATATGTAGATTATTCAGTATGGCAGCAAGAAGAAGCACAGAAGTCATTAACTTCTAGTCATAAAGAGTTTTGGTTAGAACGTTATAGTGAAGATTTGTCAATTTTAGAATTGCCGACAGATTATTCTAGAATTGAAAAACGAAGTAATAAAGGAGGTGTTTATTCAATAGAACTTAATAAATCACAAAGTGAGAAGTTATCTTTATTGGCAGTTTCTGAGGGGGTTACAATGTATACGTTGTTTTTTGCGGTTTATAATGTATTACTTAGCAAGTTATCAAATCAACAAGATATAGTTGTTGGTACTCCAACAGCAGGTCGTCATCATTCAGATTTAGAAGGGGTAGTAGGGATGTTTGTAAATACATTAGCTTTGCGTAACCAGGTATGTTCAGAGGTAATATTTAAAGATTTTCTATTTAAACTACAAGAAGATACATTGATGGCTTTTGACCATCAGTCATATCAATATGATGAGTTAGTGGATGCTTTAAATATCTCTAGAGATAGTAGTCGTAACCCTTTGTTTGATGTTTTCTTTTCATATAATCAACAAATTAAAGATACAGATTTTAAAGAATCTGATGACCTCAAAATAATAAGTCATAATGTGAACTATGATATAGCAAAATTTGATTTAGAGCTAGATGTGGTTCAGAAAAATGAGGGGTGTAGTATAATTTTTAATTATAATAGCTCTCTATTTAAAGAAAAAACAATAATAAGGTTTTCTAATTATTTTAAAAAAATAATAGAAGTAATATTATTTGATAAAAACATTGAAATATCAAAAATAGATATTCTTTCAAAAGAAGAAAAGAATCAAATTATTAATGAGTTTAATAAACCAGAAATTGAGCATACTATTTCTGGAACAGTTATCGATTTAATAGAAAAACAAGTTACTTCTAATCCATTATCAGAAGCATTATGTTTTAAAGGGGAAGTAATAAATTATAATACTTTAAACAGAAAGGTAAATCAATTAACTCATTATTTTTTAGATGTAATTAAAGTTGAAAAGGGAGATAGAATAGGTATCTATTTTGAGCGTTCTCCAGAAATGATAATTAGTCTTTTAGCAATTCTTAAATCAGGAGCAACATATATTGCTCTTGATCCTGAAAACCCATTGGATAGATTAAAAAAACTAATTGATAATTCAGGTATTAAGTACATAGTAACTAATTTAAGCACTGATTTAATAAATGTAAAAAAATCAGTACAGGTTATAGATTTGTTAGCCCAAAAATCAGAGATAAATAAAATGCTGGAATCTAATCCAATAATATCAATTCAGAAGAATGATCCAGCATATATAATTTTCACATCAGGAAGTACAGGAAAACCAAAAGGAGTAATTATAACGCATGATTCTTTGATTGATTATAGTTTAACATTTACAAAATATTTTTCAATTACTTCTTCGGATAAAGTAATACAACAAGCTTCACCAGCATTTGATACAATGATAGAAGAGATTTTTCCAGCTTTATTGTCGGGAGCTTCTGTTGTAATAATGCCAGAAGGAGGTCGTAATATAGAGGCACTTGTTAAAGGTATTGAAGAAACAAAAGCTACAATTTTAACTACTGTGCCAGTTGTTCTTGACGTATTAAATAATTTTTTAGATAATTTAAAAAGCTTGAGGTTTATTATAAGTGGTGGAGACGTATTACTTCCGAGACATATTAGTAATTTAATTAAAAATTATCCAATATATAACACCTATGGACCTTCTGAATCAACAGTTTGTATTACATACCATGAAATTGATTCTCTTGAAAAAGCTTCATGTATAGGTAGGCCTATAAGTAATAGAAGTGTATATATACTTAATAAAGCTAAACAATTATGTCCTATAGGAGTGTCGGGAGAATTATATGTTTCAGGGAAAGGGTTAGCGAAAGGGTATTTAAATGATGATAAATTAACAAAAATTAAATTTGTAGAAAATCCTATAGTTCCAGGAACAAGAGTTTATGCTACAGGAGATATGGCTAAATGGAATGAAAATGGGACTATTGATTTTATTGGAAGAGTAGATAAACAAATAAAAATTGGTGGTGTTCGTATTGAATTGGGAGAAATAGAGAGTCAATTAGAAAAGTTGGAATTTATTAATCAATCATTGGTAATGGACTTTGATGTTGGAGATAATAAACAATTGGTTGCTTATTTATGTGGAAATGATATTGAAGGTGAGAAAATAAAAAGAATTTTATCGTCAAAGTTACCAAATTATATGATACCTAATGTCTACGTTCAGTTAGAGAGTTTCCCTGTGAATTCAAATGGAAAAATAGATAGAAAATCATTACCTAACCCTAGTCTTAGGAAAATAAATACATTTATTTCTCCAAGTAATGAAATTCAAGAGAAATTAGTAAGTGTTTGGTCTAATATTTTAAAAATAACGAAAGATAAGATAAGTATGAACTCGGATTTTTTCTTACTTGGAGGTAATTCTTTATTAGGAATAAAATTGAAACATGAGATAAATAAAGAATTTGGATTTCAATTTTCGTTAACTGAAATTTTCTTAAATCCAACAATAATGTATTTGTCAAATAAAATAGAAGAGAAAGAGGAAGAAATAAATAGTAAGGTTGATTTAATTCCTTTAAACAATGAAGAGTTAAAAGAGAAATTATTTATAATTCATGATGGAAGTGGAGAAATAGAGGGGTATTTAGAGCTTACTAGAAATATAAAAGAATATCAGTGTTATGGAATTATGTTAGATGATAATGATAATAAGATAACAGTGCCAAGTATTCCTGAGATAGCTTCTTTTTACATAAAAAAAATAAAAACAATTCAACCTTTTGGGCCATATAATTTATTAGGTTGGAGTTTAGGAGGGGAAATTGCTACAGAAATTACTTTACAATTGGAAAGTAATATTGAAAAAGTAGAGAAATTAGTTTTAATAGACTCTTACCTTAAGTATGATAAACCAGTATTTAAAAAGTTATTTAATATTGATTCAGAATTAGAATTAATGAGTTCAATTTTTAATTTCTATCCTAAAAATAGAAAAGAAATTAATTCATTTCAAACTTTAGAATCTGAATTCCTAAAATCTAGTTATTTTAAGGGTTTAACAATTGGTGAACTTCAAAAAATTGTACCGCAAAATATTAAAGAGCTTATTCCTGATTATTTCAATAAAAATAAAAAAGAACTTTTTAAAATGACAAATAAAATCCGAAGGCTAATCGCTTCTTCGGAGGTACATTTTGTGAATAAACAGATTAGTGCTAATACTTTGTATATATGTCCATCAGAATCTCCAAATAACATGAATTTTAATAAATTAAGAAAAGTATTTAAAAGTATTAGTATTAATAATATTTCTGGAGACCACTTTTCTATAATGAAAACACCAGAAGTAATGAAACTATCAAATTGTATAGAAAAACATTTTGAATTAACAGTAGTATAATAATATTAATAAAATAACTATAAAAATATAATTAATGGAGAAAAAAATAAAACTTTTTTGTATTCCATATGCAGGAGGGTCATCGAGTATTTATAATAAATGGAAAGATAAATTAGGAAAGAATATAGAACTATGTCCTATTGAATTAGCAGGAAGAGGAGGAAGGATAAAAGAAAATCATTATAGTTGCTTGTCTGAAGCTGTAAATGATATTCTTAACCAAATAATAGAAGATATTAATGCTTATGATTATGCTATTTTTGGGCATAGCATGGGAGCTTTTTTGGCTTATGAAGTAATTCATAAAATAATGAAATTAGGATTGCGAAAACCAATTCATTCATTTTTTTCAGGAAGAAAGCCTCCAGGTATAGGTATGAGAAAAAAACTTTTTACAGAAATGAATCCTATAGAGTTTGAAAAGGAAGTTTTGGCTTTAGGAGGAACTCCCCCTGAATTTTTTAAATATCCTGAGTTAAAAGAGTTATTTATACCTCTATTAAGGAGTGATTTTGCAATATCGGAAACAATAGTTGAAAGGAGTGAAGGAATCGTTTTAAATAATAATTTTTCCATATTGATTGGTAAAGATGAAAATATTAATTTAGAAACTGCAGTCAAGTGGCGTAAATTCACAGATAAAGAATGTGATATTCATTTTATAAAAGGAGATCATTTTTTCTTGTTACATGAGCAAGAAACTGTTATAGGTCTGGTGAATAAAGCACTGGAAGGTAGTTGTATAGAAGTGTGTTTATAATAAAAAAATAAAATAGAATGAGTTTTACAATAATTAATGAAAAAAAGCATATTATATCTTTAACGGATTTATCTGAACAAGAAACATTAGATATAATTAACAGGGGAATTGAATATTCAAATGGAAGTGTTGAATTAGGTCATCAGTTAAAAAACCAAGTCATTGGTATTTATTTTACAAAGACGTCAACTAGAACAAGAACTTCTTTTTCAACTGCAGCACTTAGGTTGGGAGCTAATGTTATTGCTTATGGCCCAAATGATTTACAAATAAATACAGGTGAAAGTATGAATGATACTTCTGAAGTACTTTCTAGAATGTTAGATGGCTTAGTTGTCAGAACTGCAGGAAGCCCATCAGTACTTAGAGCTTTTGCAAATCAAAAAAGAATGTCTATAATTAATGCCATGACAGAGGATGAACATCCTACACAAGCTCTAGCAGATCTAACTACATTAAAAGGTCATTTTGGGGAATTATCAGGGCTTGAAATAGTTTATTTGGGAGAGGGAAATAATACAGCAGTAGCTCTTGCACTTGCTTTATCTAAATTTTTTAATATTAAACTAAGTTTTTTTACTCCACCCAATTATCAAATAGAGCCAAGTATATTACAATATGCAAAAACTGAAGGAGCAAAGAAAAATACGGTTATTAATGAATATCATGATATAACAAAATTACCAAAAAACGCTGATGTAATTTATACTACACGTTGGCAAACAACAGGAACAACAAAGCCCGATGCGAATTGGAGAGAGATATTTGAACCGTTTGCTGTTACTCAAGAGGTAATGTCAAAATATTCAAAATCTATTTTTATGCATGATCTTCCAGCTCATAGGGGAGAAGAGGTAGAAGCTACTGTAATTGATGGTAGAAACAGTATTGTTTTTCAACAAGCAGAAAACAAAGCTCATAGTGCTAAAGCCGTTTTGGAATGGTGTATGAGGTAACTAAATATTTACTTAGATGTAAGTAAACAAAAAAGTGCATTAAATAATTTATTAATATTATTCTTATGACATCAATTTATTACACTTCATGTAAGAAGTTACCTGAAAATGAATATAAACAATTAACTAAATTATTACCTAAAAATATGCAAGAAAGGTTAAGTAAATTTCTTCGTTGGCAAGATGCTTATAGCTATTTGTATGGTAAATTACTTTTAAGAACAAGCATGCTTCAATTTGGGTATAATCATTCTTTAGAGTTTATAAAAATGACAAAACATGGAAAGCCTTATTTTGAAAACAGCCCTTTCGCATTTAATATTTCTCACTCAGAAGAATATGTTGTATGTGCAATTAGTAATGATGAGAAAGTAAGTTTAGGAATTGATATAGAAAAGGTAAAGCCTATTGAATTAAATAGTTTCAGTTCAGTTTTTTCTCCAGAAGAAAAGCAAGAAATAAATAGTTATAATAAGTTTTATACTTGTTGGACAAGAAAGGAAGCTGTTGTAAAGGCAGATGGGAGAGGATTAACTATACCTTTGAATACAATTAACACGTTAAATTTGTCAACGAAATTAGAAAATGAAAAATATTATTTATCTAGAGTAGATATTAACAAAGGCTATATTGCTCACATTGCATCTCAAACTAAAATAGAAAAAATGAATGTGATTAACTTTTGTTTTTAATTTTAAGGCTTGATTGTTAACAGTTTTTTTTTTTGTAAAATAAAAACAAAAAAATACATTGTCTTTCTATAAATACATTGTATATTTGCAACCGCAAATCGCGGGATAGAGCAGTAGGTAGCTCGTCGGGCTCATAACCCGAAGGTCACAGGTTCGAGTCCTGTTCCCGCTACTAGCCAAGACCCATCACCATATTTTGTTGATGGGTTTTTTATTTTCCACTCTGAATCCCTTGGTATCACTGTCTTTTTATAAAATATAGCATTTGTTTTTTTGGTTCGATATTGCCTGTTTTCTGGGTTAATGACCACTCCCTCTGGAAATACTAATTTTTGAATACGTTTTTTTGTGTTAACGTTTCCAGAAGCCCAGTATTTACTGATGTTTTTAACAACTTCCACACAATCCTCAATTTTTTTGTCTTGGTTCGATATTTTTAGATTTATATTTTGTAGTTCTTCATTTAATTCAGTTAATCTTTCTTCTAAAGGTGTTTTATATCGGTTATATAAATCGTCTGATAAGCCATCAAATATGTGTTTTTTATCTATGGTCTCAATTTTTTTCTTGACTTCTGATATTTGATTTGAGATAATTTTATAGTTTTCCGTCTGTTCTTTGTCTAATTCTTTAAAAGTTAATTTTAATTGTTCTTTAAAAGCATCTTCAAGTTTTGGGTCTAATTCAAATTTCTTTAAATATTGACTAAATAAATCATTGACTCCCTTTTTAACTGAACGAGGTGTTGTTTTAGCGTTCATGTCTTTTGCAGAGCACTTATTGTTTTGACATTTGTAGTAAGGGTATTTACCTTTCGCCATGTACCCTGTTAACTTTGAACCACAATTACCACAAAACAATGAATGGGTTAGAGGTCGTTCTTCTGAATATTTTGATTGTTTATATCCGCTTGTATTTCCTTCTAACTTGTCGTTTATTTGTTTAAACTGACTCGGTGTAACCATCCCTTTCCATCTACCTTTTATTGCTTCTCCATTTAAAAAACTATGTGTGCTAATACCAGCATAAAAAGGTTTTCTCCACATAGCGCTTAGACTTTGTTTACTGATTTTTAACCCTAGTTTTTCTAACTTTTGTTTTATGATAAAATCTTGTTCACCTTTTAGTTTCCATTTCCATGCTTTCTTCAATAATTCACCTTCTTCATTAATAATTATTTTTTGTTTAGAGGCAATATGTTCACTTTTAGTTACACGTGAACCATAAGTGGTGTAACCACGAGGAGATTTACCTAGCCAGTTGCCCTGTTTTACAAAAGCTGTCATTCCAGGTAATGTAATTTCTAAACGTTCTAAATTCTCTTTTCTAGCGTATTGTAATGATTCCATTATTTCAAATTCACCTCTTGCAGTGGTACTGTCTTTTTCAGTGGAAACTTCGATTAGATGAACGCCATGTTTCTTGATAATTTCATCAACTAATTTGATAGCGTTTGCTCCAGAGCGAGAAAAACGACTCATTTTATATATAAGTACGGCAAAAGGTTTATTTTTTGTTTTAGTAATTTCATCATAAAGTTTTTTAAATTCTTTTCGAGTGAAGTCTCCTTTTGCGCTTTCATAAGTTCCTCCAAAAACTTTTGTTATTTCGTAGCCGTGTTTTTTTGAATATTTTTCAGCACTGTCCTTTTGATTGGTAATACTGCTGTTTTTTTCGAATTGCTCTTTAGAGCTAACTCTAGTATATAACCAAACATTTTTATTTGTTTCAACTTCTTCTTTGTAAGTGCTAAATTTTTTAAAATAATCTAAACTCATTTTCAATTTTTTTTTAATTCTTATTTATTTCCTTCGTATGCAATAATGCTTAATATGTATAAGCTATCTATAATATTTTCAGCTAATTCGTCACTCATGTTATTTTTGCCAGTAAGTGACTTTAATTTTTCAATAGATATTTTCTGTATTCCTGTAACGTCAAATATCTGATTAGATTCATAATTTTTGTCCAATTCATAATCAATTATCTTTATTGTTATTTGCCTTTACGCATCACATAAGGTCTTTAATTGTGATATACGCCATACAAGTTATTAGTTGGGATGTATGAAGCCCATAACGAATCCTGTTCCAATTTTATTTATAATTAGAAAAGGTTTGATTAACCCAAAAACAATTGTTTTCAGAGTTAATCTGATAATTTGTGGTTATGATTGTTCGCTGAAATTACTCTTTGTAGTCGACATTCAGAGTAATAAGAAGGTTGTAATTTCTTAATACAAATATACCCAAAAAAAATGGTAAGTGCAACGTGTTTTAATATTCTGAGTTTGATTCGTGGTGTATTAGTTCCTTTTAAGGGTGGTTAATAAGTACGTTAGCACCTATTTACTAGTATCCCACTTATGAATCGTATTAAGTAGAATAGAGTCCTCCCTTTAAATATCTTTATTATAATGTCTATAACAGTAGTTTTATGACCTTTCTTACTAAATGTACATTTTGTTAATCTGATGATAAACATTAAGTTTTGATTAAACTCTTTTGTAGTTTTTTTAGAAAATAGTGATAATAGTATCATTTTGGTACAGTTACATTTTGAGCGAAAATTTTTTTTATAAAAAAGTGTCCCATAATAGTTTACTTTTTGAAATTCTTACGTATTTATTTAATGATAGAACTAGAGTAATCCTCTTGTATGGAGTTCTTGTGTCTATTAATTATTACAATACAGATGAGGTATGAAAAAGTCAATGATTTTTTAAAAATTATTAATAAAGGAAAAAGTACATTATATAGATTTTATAGTAAGAATCAAGATTTATACAGTGAAACTAGAAAGAAGAGAAATAAAAGGTTAATTCCTAAAACCCATGCTAAATATTTTAATTCTGAAATTATGCATGAGGAAAATAAGGTCTTGAGTAGAGAAAATAAATCAATGAAAAATTTAATAGATTGTCTAATTGATAGAGATTCATTGCAAACGAAGTTGTGGTATATGGATTGGAGTTACTTTTTTACAGTAGCTTATAAAGTTGATAGAAATAAAAAATCGTGCTTTAAAATGATGCATAGTTGTTATGAGTATTTAGTAAGCGAATACGGAGGTAAAACAGAGATAAGATTATTTTTCACAACAGAACCATTTGTAAATCGTAAAGGATACCACAACCACTTTTCAATATATATTAGTAATGACAAATTGCATAATGAGATTATACAAGTGATTCAAACATTTTTTAGCTTTGATAGAGTTGATTACAAAAAATATGACAGGTATAAAGGAGGGTTGTTTTACATGAGTAAGGAGGGGCTTATAAATGAGGATTGGGATGTTTTAGGAAATAATTTAAGCAATAAAAATAAATGATTTATGAAGATGATATTAACCGTTGAACAGTATAAAGTATTGAAAGTACAAGTGGATAGATTACAATTAAATTCGGTGAAAATAAAAATGACAGTAAATACACTTAAACAATTAGTGAAATAATTTGTGTTAGTTTTAGACTACAGTCTTTTTATAAAACAAATAATAAGTGTAAAATAGCTAAAAATCATTGTTTTTTGTGTTATTTTATTTGATAGTCTAAAAATAAAACATTATCTTTATTGAAAAATTAAGTAATGTATTATTTTTATTCAAGGGTTTCAACTACTAACCAAAATTCCAATCGTCAAATTTCTAATTTCAAACGAATAAAAGAATTTAAAGCAGAGAATTTATTCATTGATAAAATTCAAGGTAATATATCTTTTTTAGAAAGACCAGAAGCTTCAAAGTTATTTGATGTAGCCACTAGTAATACATCAGAAAACATTACTATTGTAGTAGACAGTATTGATAGACTTGGAAGAAATTTAATAGATATACTCAACACAATAGAACGTTTTACTAGTAATGGTATAAATTTAAAATCGTTAAAAGAAGGTTTTGAGACTTTGATTGATGGAAAAGAAAATCCGATGGCTAAAATAGTGATTAGTGTAATGGGGTCTATCGCCGAAATGGAAAGAAACCGTATAAAAGAACGTACAGCAGAAGGTATTAAAATAGCACAGGCAGAAGGTAAGTTTAAAGGCAGAAAGATAGGTTCAATTCAATCTAATGCTAGACTGTTAGAAAGACATCCTAACATTGTAAAAAAGCTAAATAAAGGACTTACAGTTCGTGAAGTAGCTGAAATTGTAGGTAAGTCTACCACTACAGTAATGAAAGTTAAAAAGGTTTTGGAGTTGAATAAATAATAAAAGGAATCGCTTATGTGATTCCTTTTATTTTAATTATTTGTGAAAACTAGCAACGTTTGTAACAAGTTTGTTTTCTGTTATTTCTATAATTTTAAATGACAAACTTCCAATTTGAGTATCAAAAGTTATTGTTTTACAATCATCCTTTAACTCCCAATTACTATTAAAATATCCCATCTTTGTAGTATTTACCATCTTTAGTAAATTGTTGAGTTGAATTAAAAGAGTTATTTGGTAACCAAATACCATCAGTTAATAGTTCTATAGTATCTGAACAGCTTCCATTAATTTCATCATCAGATGAACAAGATAATAGAGTAAATGCTGAAATAAAAAGTATAAGTAATTTTTTCATAATAATATTTAGTTTTAATTCCACCCTTTGACACATAA
This sequence comes from Tenacibaculum halocynthiae, assembly GCF_964512825.1. Taxonomy (NCBI): domain Bacteria; kingdom Pseudomonadati; phylum Bacteroidota; class Flavobacteriia; order Flavobacteriales; family Flavobacteriaceae; genus Tenacibaculum; species Tenacibaculum halocynthiae. Next base: position 21,339 of record NZ_CAZELG010000043.1, read on the forward strand.
ATAAGAAGCTGAATTACCTCCTTTAATGTATAAATAACCTTTGTTTGTTAGCTCTAAATCTAAAATATTTGACATTTTAGTATCCCAACACTCATCTTCAACTTTCAAAAGCCAAGATTTTATTTTAACATACCTGTTTTCTGAATAATTCATTTCGCTTCTACTATCCTCATAAAGTTGAAAATTGCATATTGCTTTGGGTTGAGAACTCCAACCATTATCTAAATTATCCCAATAGAATATCTTATTACCTTTGATTTGAATTTTCATTTTACCATATGGTAAACTATTTCTAAACTTACCAACTTTGTTCAGATACTCTAATGCTTCAGATGAGCTAGTTATTTTAAAGTTTTTTCTTCTTTCTTTTTCTTCTCTACTTCTAATATCACTTAAGGCAGCCCACCCTAGTAATACAATAACAGGGATTATCCATAAATTCTTTTTTAGCATGTTTTAAAATTTAAGTTTGTTGATAGTGGCTATATACTTATTAAACCATTCTTTACATATTTCGATAATTTTAGCCTCACTGTTTTCATTAGGTTCATACATACCACTTACATATACGTGACACTTTAAAAAAGTTATAAGGTGATTATGTTGATAGTCTTTAGAATAAGTAAAATAATGATGGTTCTGTTTATATTCAAATTCTGGAAAAGGAATAATCATATCTTTAGAAGCATATTTCTTTTCTAATTCTTCATTTAGAGTATTTATCACTTTGTTAAAATCTACTTGTTCAGTCATATTTGTTTTTTTATCAAAGAAAAACAAATAAAACAGCTGTTATTCAGTTAATTATTTAGCGTGTTGTTTTTTAAAGTAATCGTTACAATTGTTCCTTTTATAGTAGAAGAAGTAATTGAAAAGGAATCAGAAGGTAGGTTTAATAATTGTAGTCGTTCTTTAACTAATTTAATTCCTTTAGATTGATGTTTAGCTATATTAAAATTACTATTAAACCCTATGCCATTATCAATTATATTACAAATAAGGAAGTTATTTTTTTGATTAAAATCAATGGTTAAAATTGGATTTTCAGAATTATTATCGAAAGCATGTTTAAATACATTTTCTACTATTGGTTGCAATAACATTGGAGGGATAACAGTAGTGTTTATATCAATATTATTAAAATTGATTTTAACAGTTATTTTGTTTTGAAATCGTAAATTTTCAAGTTCTATGTAAGTTTTTAAATAACTAACTTCTTCTGCTAAAGAAATGTTTTGAAGTGAAGAATTATGAAGTGTTTTACGAATCAATTTTGAAAACTCACCCATGTATTTTAGTGAATTATCAACATCATTATCAATGATAAAATTTTGAATAGAGTTCATTGCATTAAAAATAAAATGTGGATTCATTTGACTTTGTAATGCTTCTATTTTAGTTGCTGAAATACGTTTTAAAATATCTTGTTTAATCTCTTCTTCTTTTTTAATTCTATTAACCTTAGACTTGTAAAATAGGTAGAAACTAAATAAAAGAATACCTATACATAGACTCTTAAACCACCAAGTCTTCCAAAAAGGAGGAGTGACGATAATTTTTAATAAACTATTTGTATAAGTTTTACTATTACTATAATCTTTTATTTCTCCAGTAATATCATAGTTACCATTAGTTAAATAGTTTAATCGAACTATATTTTCATTACTCCACGGACTCCAATCCTTATTAGATAATTTGTATCTATACTTTAATTTATTCGGGTATCGATGGTTGTTAATATCAAATGTGAATGAAATTGTATTTTGATTATATGGTAATTCAATAGATTTTTTAGAATAATTAAACCAATAGTAATTAGAGGAATCAATATCCTTATAGTTTACTTTAATATTTGAAATATTAAACTTTGTATGTTTTAAATCTGAGTCATTCAGTATACTTTCCAAATTGATTTCATAATACCCTTTACTTGTACCTACAAATAATTTGTTGTCTATTACGGTTGCACAAGTAAAAAGTTTATTAGTTATACCTTGTTCTTCATCTAAGAAGGTAATTGAACCATTTTTATAAACATTTATTCCTTTTTCAGTACCAATTATTAAATGCTCTTTGTATGATTTCAGAAATATGATTGTATTTCCAATTATTTCTTTGTTTTCAATTGTGTCTACTATTTTAAAACCATCATTTGGCTCTGTAATAAAAATAGTACCTCTTGAATTTGAAATAACAAGTTGTTTCTTATTAATAACTATTGAATGTGTTAATTCCTTTTCAGTCCAAATATTGTCTTCTAAAAAGGAAGTAAATCTTCCTTTTTTATATTGATATAAACCAGAAAATTTTGATGAGAAATACAACTTATCACCAATCTTATTTATCGAAATAATATCTCTAGGATTATATTTTTTGCTAAGTTCAAAAACAGTGCTTTTAGTTTTCATTCCAATATTCTCTATAGTATAAACCTGTGAATATGGTCTTTGAAAAAAAGCATTGTTATTAGAAGTGAAATAAAATGCATTGGTATAAATAGGGTAGTAATTTTCTAATTCATAAGAATCAGATGATTTATAAAGACCAATAGTAGTATTAATCCAAATTTCTTTATTATTCTTCGTTAGACTTAAAAAATCTAAATCATTTAAACTGTTTCCTTGAAAATGCCCACTAAATCCTTCATTGAATAGTGACTTTTTATTTATATAAAAAGCCTTAAATTCTGAATAGAATTCTTTCTTGGAAATATTAATATTTTTCTTTTTCGACTTTATAATTAATCCGCTTTTCGTTAGAAATAATATCTCGTTTTCTTTAGTTTGAACATCAATTATATTTTTAATTTTATCATAAAAATTAACTTTTTTAGATAGATTTACTTTAAAAAGTCCTTTGTCTAAAGTCCCTACTAATAAATCATTGTTCTTTTCATCATATTCTAAGCACCATTGCTTGGTACTATTGATATTAAACCTAATATTATCTTTTAAAACAGTGTTGTTATCGAGTTTGAAGATACCTCCAGTTGGGAAATTAATCCCGTCTGCTACACCGTAAATATCTTGATTGTTATCATAAATGAAATCCCAAAAGACACTATTTCCAAACTCGTTAGTTGGTTTAATTCCATTTATATAATCTTCAATGCTAAACTTTTTTATTGATTTATTTTTATGAGCGAACCCATCAAAACTTACCAATATGGAGTTCTTGTTTTTAAATATTGAAAACACTGAATCATAGTTATGATGTAAAAAAACTAGTTGGTTTTTAACTTCATCATATTTGAATAATCCATTTCGGTATGTTTGAATGTAAATGACTTTTTTAAATTTAAAAAAGCCCATAACTTGTAGTTCTACATTCTTATTATAAGTTGGAGTAAGAATTTCTTTGCTATCTATGTTTATAATAGTTATTCCATTTTTAGTACCTACAAAGACCTTTCTGTTATTGTAGCATATCTTTCGAACATAATTGTTTACTAAACCGTTATTAATATTGTAAATAGAGAATTTATTACCATCGTAAAAAGTTAATCCTCCACCATAACTTCCAAACCATAAATTATTATTACTATCTTCTTCTATTGCCCAACAGTTATTAAAAGCTAAACCATCTTCTTCATAAAAATTAGTTATTTTTTTATTCACAATTTTAGAAACTCCAGCACCAGTACCAACCCATAAAATACCTCTACTATCTTTTTTTATTGAATAAATACTATTGCTAGACAATCCATTTAAAGTAGTAATGTTTTTAGAAGGATATGATTGTGTAAATGCTAATTGAGAACACAATAAATAAACAAAAAGAACTAATCTATTTTTTATGAAGTATAGCATTTAAGAAACTTTCTTTTTTTCGGGAAGCTATTGGTAATTGCTCACCGTTATTTAATTCAACATATAACTCCACAGTTTTGTTAAAACGAGCTACATGATTTAAGTTAACTAAATAAGATTTATGTATGCGATGAAAATTTGTTTTTGGTAGTAGTTCATCAACATATTTTAGTGTTTTAGATAATGTTAATTTTTTGCCATTTACAAAAGTTACAGAACAGTAATTACTGTCAGCTTTGCAGTATAAAATTTTATTAGGATTTATAATTTCGTAACCAGATTCTGTTGGTAAAGCAATTTTATTATAATTAGAATCTCCAGAATCTATCTGGTTTAAAATCATCTTTAAATTATTTTCTTTAGTCCTATTATTAAGTGATGATTTATAGCGTTTAATCGTTTCCAATAAATCAATATAATTTATTGGTTTTAATAAGTAATCTAACGCATTCTCTTTAATTGCTTTAATTGCATATTCTGAATAAGCAGTAGTAAAAATAACATCAAATTTTCTATTTTCAATTTCTTTTAATAGTTGAAATCCATTTTTATCTGGCATTTCTATATCAAGAAAAACTAGTTCTGGTTCATATTTACTGATAGATAATAGTGCTTTGTCTACATTTTCACATTTATCTACTACTAGAAATTCATTTGGTAAATATCTATTTAGTAATTTTTCTAGAAAGTCTCTAGCATTATATTCATCGTCAACAATAATAGTTTTTATCATAGGCTTAAAAGTAAGAAACTTAAATGTAAAGTAGTATAATGAATTAGTTATCGTTTAGCTTTGATGAGTTAATGTAATTATAAAACCCGATAATGTTTAAGTAGTCATTTATGAATTGGTTCGTTTTTTTAATATTTCCCGCTACTATATAAAAAAGCCTCATAATTATATGAGGCTTTTTGTATTAATAAAATTTCTTAAAGAAACTTATTTTTTTAATTATAACGTTCAACATTAAATGGAGTTAAATTTAAACTCGTTTTTTGTTCAGAAATTAACTCAGAAACTATTTTACCAGTAGCAGGACCTAAACTCCAACCCATCATAGCATGTCCTGTGGCAACAGTTACATTTTTAAAATTTGATAATTTACCGATGTAAGGTAATCCATCTGGAGAGCATGGACGTAAACCTGAACGAGCATTTTTAATATCTAAAGAATCAATTTTTAAACCTTTATAATACTCTTCAGAAGCTCTGGCAATCATTGAAACTCTTTTAGTATTGATTTTTTCATTTATTCCTGCAATTTCCATTGTTCCAGCAAAACGAGTAAATCCTTTCATTGGAGTTACTGCTACTTTTGCTTCCATTAAAATTGAAGGAATAGTGACCCCTGTATCTTTTTCAACATTAATTCGATATCCTTTTCCAGCCTGAACAGGTATTTTTAAATCGAGTTTTTTTGCAATTATAGGAGTCCAAGAACCCGTTGCTAAAACCATTTCATCAGCTATAATTTCTCTATTATTAGTTTTTATTGAAGTAACTTTGTTATTTGAGGTTGTTATATCAATTAGTTCTTCATTAGAAAGTATAGTAACTCCTGAATCTATTAAATGGTTTTTCATTTGTTTTATAAATTCTGAAGGTGTCATATGAGCATCTGAATGATAATAAACAGCCCCTTTTATATTTAAGTCAACATTAGGTTCAAGCTTTTGTACTTCTTTGAGAGTTAAATGTTCTACCTTTAAACCTTCTTTGATAGCTCTTTCCCCAACCCTCCATTCTTCTTCACCAGTTTTTTCAGTTTGATAATACATCATCAATCCTTTATCTTGATAATCAAAATCAAAATCAGATGAAGCTTTAATGTCTTTATATAATTTTTTACTAAAAAGATTAATATCTTTTATTACTGGTATAGATTTTTCAACTTTCTGATGAGTTGAGGCTTTTTTAAACAACCAAGACCAACGTATAAAATCAAAATCTAATCTAGGTTTTATTGATAAAGGACTTGTTGAGTTAAACATCCATTTAATGCCTTTGTTAATCATTCCAGGAGCAGCTAGAGAAATTATATGACTTGGAGTAATAAGCCCTGCATTTACATGTGAAGCACCACTTAACAAATCTGACTTGTCAATAATAGTAACATTATGACCTTCTTTTTGTAAATAATAAGCAGAGCATAAACCTATAATACCACCACCTACAACTAATATATTTTTATTCATAAACTATATAACTTGGAATCCATGTGCATATGGATCATCTTCATCGTCAATTACTATATTATTATAACCATAAACTTTAGCCCAACCTTGGATGCTTGGTATAATTGCTTTTTTACCATTTAAAGTTGTTTCTTTTTCTACGCAACCTATAAATTTACTACCAATAAAACTTTCATGAATATACTGTTCACCTTGTTTTAATTTTCCTTTGGCATGAAGTTGTGCTATTCTAGCTGAAGTTCCTGTTCCACATGGACTTCTATCAATTGCTTTATCACCATAAAAAACTGCATTTCTGCCTGATGAAGTCGGGTCAATAGGATTACCAGTCCACAACATATGAGTTACATCTCTAATGGTGTGATTTTCAGGATGAATAAACATGTCAGGATATTTCTTATTAATTCTATTACGAACAACTTGTGAATATTGAATTATTTTTGAAGCTGTAAAATCATGAATACCACTAAAGTTTTTTTGAGGATCTACAATAGCATAATAATTTCCTCCATAAGAAACATCAAAAGTAATTTCTCCTAATTCAGGACATTCAATCGTTAATCCTTCGGCAGCTAAATAACTTTTTACATTTGTTAATCTAACCCAATCAACTTTTTTACCCGTTTGTTGGTATTCTATTTCAACTAAACCAGCAGGGGCTTCCATTTTTATTTTTCCAGGAATTTTTGGCGTAATTAACCCTTCTTCAATAGCTATAGTTATTGTACCGATAGTTCCATGTCCACACATTGGTAAACAGCCAGAAGTTTCAATAAATAAAATGGCAAAATCATTTTCAGGATTATGAGGGGGAAAAAGTATAGAGCCACTCATCATATCATGACCTCTAGGTTCAAACATTAAACCTTTTCTGATCCAATCATATTCTCTTAAGAAATGTTGGCGCTTTTCGCTCATATTTGAGCCTTTTAAATTAGGACCGCCACCAGCAACAACTCTTACTGGGTTACCACATGTATGTGCATCTACACAAAAAAAAGTTTTTCTCATCAAATATATCTTTTTTAACCCCAACCTAACTCCCCTTAAGGAAAAACACCCTTCTAAGCTTTTCCTTTAGTGAGGAGTATAGGTCAGTATATTAAATTTTTTCGTTAGTAATTTTGTTGTTAACTAACCTTGATATACCTAATGAATTTTCATTCTTTAGTTCTTCAGGTAATAATTCATTTGGCCAATTTTGATAGCTAAATGGTCTTACCCATCTTTTAATAGAACTTGTTCCAACAGATGTAAACCTAGGGTCTGTTGATGAAGGATAAGGGCCTCCATGCACCATTGAAGAACAAACTTCAACACCAGTAGGAACTCCATTAAAAATAATACGTCCTACTTTATTACTTAAGAGCGAAAGTAAATAATTATACTCATTTATTTCAGAATTATTTCCTAAAATTGTTCCAGTAAGTTGCCCTTCCAGATTCGACACAACTTTTTCTAGTTCTTTTTTGTCTTTACATTTTACTATTAAGGAAAATGGACCAAAAACTTCTTGGTGAAGGTTCGGGTTTTCTATAAAGTCACTACCATTAACAACAGCTAATGCTTGTTTTGCAAAATTAGCTTCTGTATCATTTGCATAGTTTGCAACAGTATGCGTTTTGTCTTGACTAATTATATTATCTTTATTTGCATCGTATGATTCTTTAATATTAGGGTGTAGCATACAAGTAGGGTCTATTTTTACTATTTCATTAGATAAATTAGTAATGAATTTTGAAAAATCGTCACTTTCTATTCCTAGAATTAAACCAGGATTTGTACAAAACTGACCTGTTCCTAATGTAATTGAAGAAGCATAAGTTTTAGCTAATTCTTCGCCTCTTGTTTTTAAAGCTTCTGGTAAAGTAATAACTGGGTTAATACTTCCCATTTCAGCAAATACAGGAATCGGTGTTTCTCTACTAGCTGCTTTGTTAAATAAACTTCTACCTCCAGCAATACTACCTGTAAAACCTACAGCTTTTACATTTGGGTGTTCTACTAGAGCAATACCAACAACTCTTCCGCTTCCGGTAATGTTTGAAAATACACCATTTGGCATTCCAGTTTTTTCTGCTGCTTTAATAATAGCACTAGCTACTAGTTCACCAGTACCTGAATGCATAGAGTGTGATTTTACAATTACTGGACACCCAGCAGCAAGAGCACTAGCGGTATCTCCTCCTGCAGTTGAAAAAGCTAAAGGAAAATTACTAGCGGCAAATACAACAACAGGTCCAATAGGAATGTTTATTTTTCTTATATCAGCTTTAGGTAATGGTTGTCTATCTGGTATAGCAGTGTCAATAGTAGCGTCAATCCATGAACCTTCTTCTACCAATTTAGCAAATGATTGTAGTTGAAAAATTGTTCTACCTCTTTCTCCTATAGCACGTCCTTCAGGTAATCCTGATTCTGAACAATAAGTTTGAATTAAATCATCTCCTAATGCCATGATTTCATCAGCTATTGCATTTAAAAAAGCTGCTTTCTTAGCGCCTGAAAAAGTTTTATACTCTTCAAAAGCTTCATTGGCTAATTCTACAGCTTCATTTACTTCTTCTATAGTTGCTTCATAAAAATTAGAATCGTTTTCTATATTAAGTTTTGGATTGAATGTTTTATGAGTTACGTTTCCTTCCGCAGAAAGTTTATTTCCTATTTGGTTCTTTCCTGTAACTCTTTTTGTGATGGTTGAAATCATAATTTATTTTTTTATATGAAGCTTTTTTGTGAAATAAAATAATTATAAGTTGAGGTAATTATACCCCAACTTATTTGTTAAATAGCTAGTTCTAAGCTTTTATAATCGGGTAATGTAGGACGGTTTTTTACTCCGTTCTCAATTATTTCTAGTACTTGTTTACGTTCTTCACCTATTAAAGGTAATCTTGGTGCTCTTACATTTTCTGTTCCAATACCAGTTGCAACTTCAGCTAATTTAATATTTTGCACTAATTTAGCATTAGTATCTAATTCTAATAAAGGTAAAAACCAACGATAAATGGCTACAGCTTCATTGTATTGACCAGCTTTTATTAATTGATAAATAGCTACTGTTTCTGCAGGAAAAGCACAAACTAAACCAGCAACCCAACCATCAGCTCCTAAAACTAAACTTTCTAAAGCTAAAGTATCAACACCACTTAAAATAGCTAATCTATTTCCAAAACGATTCTTTATTCTTGTAACATTTGAAATGTCTCTTGTAGATTCTTTTACGGCTTGAATATTTGGGCAAGAAGATAATAATTCTTCAAACATATCTAATGTAACTTCAATTCCATAATCAACAGGGTTGTTGTATACCATAATAGGTAAATCTGTTGAATTAGCAGTTTGCTTAAAAAATTCAACTGTTTCTCTTGCATCTGCTTTATAACGCATAGGAGGTAACATCATTAAAGCTGATGCTCCATCTTCTTTCGCTTTTTTTGCAGCTTCAATAGCTCCTTTTGTAGTTTGTTCAGCTATATTCATAACAACTGGTACAGCACCATTTACTATGCGAACTGCTTCTTTAACTAATAAACGTTTTTCTTCATCAGATAAAGTTGAAGCTTCACCTAAAGTTCCACCTAAAATGATTCCGTCTACACCAGCTTCTAACTGAGCTTTAATGTTTACTTCAAACATTTGTAAATCTAGTGTATCGTCATTTGTGAATTTTGTTGTTACTGCTGGCATAACGCCTTTCCATTGAATGCTCATTATAATTGTTTTTTTTACAAATTTATATTGAAAAAGAAAATTCAAACGTGATTCTATTATCACTTATTGATACTATATTACCTTATTATTTGTTTTTGTGTGGTTATAATGTGTATATTTAATAGATTTGATAAAAATAACCCTCATGAAAGTATTACCTTTTAAAATACCAAAAGCAAAAAATATAGGACTTATTTATCAAGAAGATAGAGGAATTTCTTTTTATGATAAATTACATCAGCATGAAGAAATTCAAATTTGTTATATAGTAAAAGGGGAAGGATCACTCATAGTAGGTGATGCTGTAAATGATTATTGTGATAATACTATTCTGGTTATAGGAGGAAACCAACCTCATGTTTTTAAAAGTGATACTTCTATCATTAAAAAATCATTTATGATGTCGCTTTTCTTTACAAAAGAATCATTTGGAAATGCTTTTTTTGATTTAGATGACTTTAAAGAATTAGAATATTTCTTTAATAATGCTAAGACTAGTTTTAAGATAACGAATAATAGTGAAGAATTAATTAGTTGTTTTAAAGATTTACCTAAAAGTGACGATTTTGAAAGGTTTATAATTTTTCTTAAAATTATTAAGCTTATTTTAAAGTCTGATATTGAACGATTATCCACTTTTTTATACACAAAAAAGTATACAGATAATGAAGGAAAAAGAATGGGGAAGGTTATGGATTATACTTTAAATAATTATAGTAAAAAAATAGATTTAGAGGAAGTTTCCGAAGTAGCAAATATGACTCCTAATGCTTTTTGTAGATATTTTAAGCAAAGAACAAATAAAACATATTTTACATTTCTTAATGAAATTAGAGTTGAAAAAGCATGTAAATTATTGCAAAATAAAGAATATTTAATAACAGAAATATCTGAAAAATCTGGGTTTAAAAATATATCTAATTTTAATCGGAAATTTAAAGAGATAAAAGGATTTACTCCGTCTGATTATCGAGCTAATTACTAAATATTTATAATAAAGTAGGGAAATATATATTTTAACTGTTTATTATGTTGGGGGCTTTTTAATATTGAAGTTCTTTAATTAGAAACATACCTAGTATTTTGTGAAAATAAATCTTGTTTTTAAAAAAATTAACAAATTTTTATGACTCTGTTGTTTATATTTGGGGTCCTATCTACATTTTAATGAAAAAATATATACAATCCTTATTATCGATTATCTTTTTTGTGAGTTTGCACACTAAAGCGCAAGAAACTTTACCGATTTATTCAGATTATTTATCAGATAATGTTTTTCTGATTCACCCTGCTTCTGCTGGGATCGGAGAGTGTGGTAAAGTAAGATTAACTGCACGTCAACAATGGGTTGGTGTTAAAGATTCTCCTGAGTTACAAACATTAAGTTTTCACAGTAGAGCTGGAGATAATTCAAAAGCAGGTTACGGATTTGTGCTATTTAATGATAAAAATGGATATCATTCTCAAAAAGCTGTTCAAGGTACTTATGCATATCATTTAGATTTAGGAAATGAGAATTTGTTTAATCAAGTTTCATTTGGTTTATCATTTTCAGCTGTTCAAAATGAAGTAGATCAAACGGGGTTTTTTAATGATCCTGCAGTAAGTCAGGTTGTAGAAAGTAGTTTTTACTTTAATGCAGATTTTGGTATGGCATATCATTATAAAGGCTTTTCATCATATTTTACAGTAAAGAATATTTTATTATCGGCAAAAAATAAATTGAATTCAAATTTTGAATCATTTAACCTTAGAAATTATATTTTGGGAGCTGGTTATTTCTTTGGTGATGAAAATAATGTACAGTTTGAACCTTCTTTTATGTTTCAATACAAAGATCAAACAGGAGAGAAGATTGCTGATATTAACTTAAAAGCTTATAAGAAATTCTCAAACACTCAATTGTGGGCTGCAATTTCTTATAGAAGAAGTTTTGATGGTACTGTATTTGGTGATGCTCATTACGTTACGCCAATAGTTGGAGTTAATTACAAAAAATACATGATAGCATATACATACACAAAACAAACTGGTGATATTACTTTTTCTAATGGTAATTTTCATCAAATATCGTTAGGTATAGATATCTTATGTAGAAAAAGAAGAGCTTCTGCTTGTCCAAATATAAATGGTAGTTTTTAAAAATCCAATTCTTTAATAATACTATTAGGATATTGTTTTAAAAAATAACTAAGTGTAGATTTATTTTTGTTAATATAGAATTGATAAGTAGGAGTATTATTACTTTGTAATAGTAATTTATGCTTATTTAATACATGCTTTGTTTGTTTAGCAACTGCAAGTCCTGAGTCTATTATTTCTATTTTATTACCTACAATTTTTTTAATTAAATCTTTTAAATAAGGGTAATGAGTACAACCTAAAACAATGCAATCTGCATTTTTTTTAATCATTGGTGTTAGATATTTAGTAAGTAGTCTATTCATCTCAGGAGAATTAATTTCTCCCTTTTCAATTAAATTTACTAAACCTTCACCAACTTGTTCTATAACCGTGATATTATCTTCTAGGTTAGATGATGCTTTTTCAAATAATTCACTATTTAATGTCCCTTTAGTAGCTAAAATACCAATAGTATTAGTATTTGTTTGAAGCGATGCTGGTTTTATTGCTGGTTCTATACCAATAAAAGGAACATTATATTTTTGTCTTAATATTTTTATAGCATTTGTTGTAGCAGTATTGCAAGCAACTACTATGATTTTACAATTCTTTTCTAATAAATATTCAGTATTCTTAATTGATAACTCAATTATTTTTTCTTCTGATTTATAACCGTATGGGGCGTTTTTACTATCAGATAGATACATAGTGTTTTCATTAGGCATCAAAAGTTGAATTTCTTTCCAAATTGAAGTTCCTCCTACACCTGAATCAAATATGCCTATTGGATTTTGAGATTGTACTTTCATGATATTACAAAAATAAAAAACCTGCTTTATTAAAGCAGGTTTTAAAAATTATCTTTTGTTAAATTAAGTACTATAATGTATTAGAAGCCTAATTTAGCTTTTACAGCATTGTAAATATTTTCACCTTTATCGTAAACGATTAATCCTTTACCTGGAGCAGCATCAAATACATAAATAATTCCTTTTTCAGCAGCTACAGCTTTAATAGCATCTTCTGCTTTCTTTAAAATTGGAATAGTTTTTTCTTGATATTTTTTTTGCATTTCTTTTCCAGCAGCTTGTTCAGCTTGAGAAATTTTAGCTCTTTCTTGTTGAATTTCAGCAGCTCTCTTTTGATTAACTTCTAAAGTTTGGCTTTTTCCTTCTGCGTCGTATTTTTTATATTTAGCTTCAAGTTTTTTGTACATTGTTTCAATATCATCACGGTACGTTTTATTTAACTTTTCAAGTTCCGCTTTCATTGCTTTAGTTGCAGGCATTTCAGCTAATAATTTATCAGTATTTATATGTGCAGTTTTTTGTGCGTTAGCTACACCACCTAATCCAACTGTAAAAATTGCAACTAATAATAACGTTTTTAAATGTTTCATCTCTGTTGTTTTAATTTAATTATTGTCTTTATTCTTGATTTATTTGTTTTCTTCTTGTTGTTTTTTCTTTTCTTCTTGCGCTTTTTTTAATGCGTCTCTTTTCTCTTTTAATAGTTTTCTTTTTTCTGCTCTAGCTTTTAAACGAGCTTTTCTTTTTTCTTCAATTTTCTTTATTCTTTCTTCTCTTTCAGAAAGTTTCTTTTGCTTTAAAGCAGCTTTTTTAGCGGCTATTTGCTGTTGTTTTTCACTTAAGTCACCATTTTTCAATAGTTCTTTCTTAGCAGCTATTTTATCTTTTTTAGCTTGCTTTTTTTGATCTATATTGATCATTTTTACTACAAGATTACTAATGTCGTGTTTCTTGTTAGAGTAAAGCATTACTAAATCAGAAGATTTATCAAAAACAAAATCGTATTTCTTTCTAGATGCAATAGTTTGTACTGAATTATATACTTGATCTTGTACGGGTTTTATTAATTGCTTTCTAAAATTATACATATCACCGTTTGGACCAAAATATAAAGATTCTAACCTTCTAAGTGATTCTTGTTTTATCTTAATATCTTCTTCACGTTCCTCAATTAAATCTTTAGTTAAAATGGCTTTTTCATTAACAAGATCAGTTTTCAAAACTTCAATATTACGAGCCTCTTTATCTAATTTCTTTTTCCACTTATCAACTTTTGCATTTAATGAATTTTGAGCTTCAATATATTCAGGAATATTCTGCAGAATATATTCCATATCAATATATGCAATACGTTGATTTTTTTGTGCAAAAGAGGTTGCGACTAAAAGTAAAAGAACTACTGATAAAATGTTTTTTTTCATCTTTGTATAATGTGTTTAGAAAAAACCGTGCCAAAAACCAGACACATTACAAATGTAAGGTTTTAGAACTGTCTTCCAATAATAAAATGTGTTTGCCAACCAGATTTTAAAGCGTTTATACCTTCTAATCCAGGTAAAGGATCGAATCCATGTGCAAAATCGATTCCTAATAACCCAAAAGCAGGCATAAAGATACGAACACCTACTCCAGCTGAACGCTTTAACCTAAACGGATTAAAATTGCTAAAATTGTCATATGAATTTCCAGCCTCTAAAAAACCTAAAGTATAAATAGATGCAGAAGGTTTATCTGTTATTGAATAACGAACTTCTAACTGAAATTTATTATATATAGAACCACCATCTACAGATGATATTCTATTATTTTCATAACCTCTTAAACCAATTGTTTCTCTTCCATCTAATTGCCCTTGAGCAATACCATCACCACCTACAAAATATCTTTCAACAGGTGTTAATCCTAATTTACTATTATAACTTCCTAAATAGCCTATTTCAAAATTAGACATTAATACTAATTTTTTAGCTAATTCAGTATACCATTTTCCTTTTGCAGATAGTTTATAATACTCCAACCATTTATATTTATCAGCAAAATAAGTTTGTTCTTCTGGAGACCCTTGAATTAGATCAGAAGGTCTTGTATAGTCTTTACCATTAATTAAAGAGTATGGAAGCGTAGCTTTAGCTCTAATAGTAAACTCTGAACCATAAGTTGGGAAAATTAAACTAGGCCCTGTTGAATTACGGCTAAAAGATGCTGTATAAGCTAAGTTATTTAAATCACCCTGACTTAAAACTGCATTTGATGAACCTACTCTATATCCATAATTCTGTAAGTCTATACGTTGGTAACTAATGTTTTGAGATAATGTAAAGTAGTCATCTGGCCACTTTAATCGTTTACCTAAACCAATAGAAGCTCCAATAATACTTAAACTTTCATTTTTATTTACAGAGTTTGTCCTGAAGTCAAATCTGTATTGGTTAGAAAGATATACAGAAAACGATAAAGATTGAGGTGTTTTACCACCTAACCATGGCTCAGTAAAAGAAAAACTATATGTATTATAAGTTCTACTTGCTTGTAAACGTAATGATAGACTTTGACCGTCACCCATAGGTAAAGGTTTATAAGCATCTTTATTGAAAATATTTCTTATAGAGAAATTATTGAAAGATAAGCCTAAAGTACCTATAAATGAACCACCACCGTAACCACCTTGCAATTCAATCTGGCTTCCACCTTTTTCCGCAACAGAGAATTCAATATTAGCAGTTTTATCTTGATAATTAGGAGTAACATTAGGAGTAACATTGGTGTCAAAGAATCCTAATTGACCAATTTCACGGATAGAACGTATAATGTTTTGACGACTAAATAAGTCTCCCGGTTTTACACGTAATTCTCTAAAAATAACATGGTCATTAGTTTTATCATTTCCAGCAACAGTTACTTTTTTTATTGTTGCTTGTTCATCTTCTCTAATTCGAACTTCAACTGTAATTGAATCATTTTTAACTTTAGTTTCAACAGCGTTTATTTGAGAAAATAAATACCCATTATTATGATAAAGTGTTTGGATATCCTGAGAGCTTGGTGTACCATCTCCAGAAATACGTTCTTTCAATACTTTTCCATTGTAAACATCTCCTTTTTCAATACGTAATAAGTTTTGTAGTTGAGAATCAGTATAATTTTTATTTCCTACGAATAAAATATCTCCGAAACGATATTGGCGACCTTCTTCTAACTTTATTTCAAGGTTAATAGTATTGTCATCATTCCAGGTTACTTTATCTGATAATATTCTAGCATCTCTATATCCTTTTTCGCTATACTTTTCAAGTATATTTTCAAGATCTTTTTTATAGTCTTCTAAAATATATTTTGATGATTTCCAAAAACGACCAAAAAACTTACGCTTGGTGTTTTTCATAGCACTTCTTAACGCACCAGCTGACATAGCTTTGTTACCAGTAAAGTTAATTTCTTTAATTTTTATACGATTACCTCTATCTATAAAAATTTTCATGCTAATGGCATTTACATCAGAAGTATCTTTTTTAGTTTCTAATGATACTTTTGTTTTTAAATACCCTTTATCTGTATATTTTTTCTTAATATAATTACGAGTAGTTACAATAAGGTTGTCAGTTACCATCATACCTTTTTTTAACTCAGTCTCTTTTCTAATATCTTTTGCTTTTGATTTGCTTACACCAGTAATAACTACATTTGATAGTTGTGGGAGTTCAGTTACATCAAATTGAAGGTATACTGTATTTCCATCTAGCTTAGATAAGTATACATCTACTTCACTAAATTGTTTACTTTCATACAGTTTTTTTATAGCACTTGTAAGTTTATCACCTGGAAGTTTTACTGGTTGTCCATTTACTAGACCAGTATAAATTCTAACAGTTTGTTCGCTGAATTTTTGAAGTCCAGTAACAGTTATGCCTCCTAGTATATAATCTTTTCCTTTTTCGTAAGGAATAACACCATTTGTTTTGGTACTGTCTTTAACTATTATGTCTTGACTTTGAGCATTTACTGTTATAAAAGTAGTAATAAATAATGCTATTAAATATGAATATTTATTCATCGCTTTCAATCTGTTCACTTGTTTTTCCAAATCGTCTTTCCCTATTTTGGTAATCTATTATTGCATCAAATAGATGCTCTTTTCTAAAATCTGGCCAAAGTACTTCAGTAAAGTAAAGTTCTGCGTATGCCATTTGCCACAGTAAATAATTACTAATCCTTTGTTCCCCACTTGTACGTATCATTAAATCAACGTCGGGCAAATTAAATGTATATAAATGATTATTTATAACTTTTTCGTTAATTTTTTCAACATCTAGCTCGTTATTAACAACTTTTTTAGATATGTTTTTGATAGCATTAACAATTTCTTCCCTTGATCCATAGCTTAAGGCAAATGTTAATGTTATTTTCTTATTGTTTTTTGTGCTTTCAATTACATGTGCTAAAACCTTCTGAGCATTTTTAGGTAAACTACTTATGTTTCCTATTGAATTGATTTTAACATCTTTTTTTATGAACTCAGGTAATTCTTTTTTAAGAGTAGTTACTAATAGGCTCATCAATGCATCTACTTCAAATTTTGGTCTATTCCAGTTTTCAGTAGAAAAAGCATACAATGTTAAAAATTTTATACCTAAATCAGAAGCTGTATCAGCAGTTTCTCTAATTGCAGTTAAGGCATTTCTATGCCCAAAAACACGTTGCATCCCTTTACCTTTAGCCCATCTACCATTACCATCCATTATAATGGCTATATGATTAGGTTTCTTATGTAAATTAATGCTTCGTAGTTTTTCTTCCATATTTTTATTCGGTTAATCCGTTATAACATTGTGGCCTGCCAAAGGTATAAACTATTGATAAACCAGAAAAGACATACCAATCATTTCCATTACCTCCAAAATTAAGAGAACTTATGTCAGGAGTGCTATAATCTATATCATCGGCAAAAGTAAATCTAGCACCTATTTCAAAAGCAATAGCTAGATTATTAACTAGTAATCCTTTTATACCTATACCTACTGGGGCTGAATAAGAGAATTTGTTTTTTAATTCAATAATGTTGTTAGAAATTGCTCTAGCTGGACTTTTATAGTTAAAAGTAGCTACTTCAGCAAAAATATAAGGAGTATAACTAGTTCGGTGATCACCTATGTTGTAGTCATAAAAATTAAATTCAATACCAGCTGCAAATTCGTGTATGTTATTAGAGAAAGTTCTTCCGTTATTTTGTCTAAATGCATGCTCAGCATCACTATCTTTAGCAGATACAGGGATGTATGTATAAGTACCCCTAAGTGCTATTCTAGGATTCAAATTGTACTTATATATTATACCTCCGCCTATTTTATTTGGGTAAATATAGTTAGTTCTTCCTATGTCACCTATGAAGTTTGAGCCCCCTAACAAGACCCCTATTTCATGGCTTTGAGCCTGTGAAACAATTGAAGCAATTGAAAATAATATGAATAAAATTTGTTTTTTCATTATAAAAATAGCGTGCAAATATAGGGAATTGAATTTGCTTTAAAAAGTTAATAATCTGTCTTTTTTGATTAACTTTTTTTTTGAAGATTTATTGTGGATAGTATATTTTATAAAGCTTCATTTCTTGTGTCTTCTCCCCACAATAGTTTACCTCTAAGTGTTTTTATGTAGGATTGATTTTTTGGTAGAATACTTTTAATAGTAAAAGGAGCTTTTTTTATTCGGATTGTTGTTTTTTGATCTACAGTAGTTATTCTAGAGTCTAAAGATATTAAATAGTCTTTTTCTCTTGCGCTAACTTCTAGTTGAATTGAGGTGTTATCGGGTATTACCATTGGTCGGGCATTTAGGTTGTGAGGAGCAATGGGGGTAATAACTAAACTTTTAGAGTTTGGTAAGATTACTGGTCCGTCACAACTTAAAGAGTAGCCAGTTGATCCTGTTGGTGTTGATATAATTAAACCATCTGCCCAATAGTTTGTTAAATATTCATTATTTAAGTAAGTTTTTATCCCAATCATAGAAGTTGTGTTTCTACGCGCGATTGTTATTTCATTTAAAGCAAAATTTAATTCTGAAAACTCTTCTGTTGTAGGATTGGTCTCAATTTGTAAAAGAGTTCTTTCTTGAATAGAATACTCTTTTTTTAGTAAAAGCTCAATAGATTCTTCTATTTGGTCTTTTTGTATGGTAGCTAAGAAGCCTAATCTACCAGTGTTTATACCCATCATAGGGATATCTAAATTACGAACATATGTAATTGCTCGTAAAAAAGTTCCGTCACCTCCAATAGTAAACAATAGATCAAAAGAATCTGATAAATCATTAAAGTGAGAAAAGGTTGGGTATTTTTTTTCAAGTGATTTGTTTTCAATTAACAAGTCGTAAAATTTTTGTTCAAAAAAAACAACAATATTGTATTTCTTTAAAAGAGCAAGCAAAATTTTTATTTCCTTTTCAGCAGAAATAGTATACGCTTGTCCGTATATGGCTACTTTTTTCACTTTTTGATAATGTTAGTTATAATTATGAAAGTTACATGTCTAGATATTTTCTCAAATATCTAGCTCTATCTTTAAGTTCTTCAATGTAAAAATCATCATCATGTTGTGTTACTACAGTGTAATCATATCTCCTAAAAGTTTGAATGATTTCATTTATTTCTGTTGATGATACTTTTAATGTTACTTGGATGTTATCTTGCCCTTCATGAGACATATACATACCTAATAATTTTCCATTATTACTTTCAACTATTTGAGAAATTTGACTCATAGAGTGTTCACTTTTCCCTTTTTGAATAATTAAAGTTTCACTTTCTAAATGTAAAAAAGGGCTGTCAGCAAATGCATCTAAAATATCACCTAGCTCATAATATCCTACATAGTTTAACTCGTTGTTTAAAACAGGAATTAAATTACAATCATTGTCAGCAAATAAAGTAACTAAATCAAGTAAGGTAGCTCTTTCATTAGTGTAAAAATGATCTAGTAGGTAGTCATATTCTTTTATACTACCATTTTTATTTTCAATAGTTTGAATATCACTTTCAGGTAAACAACCTATAAGTTTTCCGTTTTCAATAACTGGAATATGTGTTATAGGTAAATTTTTAAATAAATCTTGAGCACTACTTACCGTATCTTTTAAGCCAAGCTCTTTAATTTCGTTTAATATAAAATCGTTAATATTCATTAGTACGAATATAGGTTAAAATGATTTAATCAATTACTTTTGCTCATAATAATATATAGCTTAAAATAAAACTTAAACAGTAATGGCAAAGTTAAGTGTAAATATAAATAAAATTGCAACATTACGTAACTCAAGAGGAGGTAATGTACCTAACTTACTTAAGGTAGCACAAGATGTTCAAGATTTTGGTGCTGAAGGAATAACTATCCACCCAAGGCCAGATGAGCGACATATACGTTATCAGGATGCTTATGATTTAAAGTCTATCGTTACTACTGAGTACAATATTGAAGGAAATCCAATTAAGCAGTTTATGGATTTGGTGTTAGCAATTAAGCCAACGCAAGTAACTTTAGTTCCGGATGGAGAAAATGTACTTACATCTAATGCAGGATGGGATACTGTTAAGCACCAATCATATTTACAAGAAGTAATTTCAGAATTTAAAAAAGAAGGAATTAGAACTTCTATTTTTATAGATACAGATTCAAAATTAATAGAAGCAGCGGCAAAAACTGGAGCAGATAGAATAGAGTTGTATACAGAAGATTTTGCTAGTGGATTTGAAAAAGGGAATACTGAAGCTATAAAGCCATATACTAAAGCTGCGGTTTTAGCTCATGATTTAGGTTTAGGAATCAACGCAGGACATGATTTAAATTTAGAAAACATTCAGTTTTTTAAACAAAACATTCCAAATTTAGCAGAAGTTTCTATAGGACATGCATTAATTTCTGAGAGTATATATTTAGGTATTCAGAATGTTGTAAATATGTATTTACATAAATTGCAAAGTTAGTTTAAATGAAGTTTTTTACCATAATTTCATAAGTATGGAAATTTTACATTCACGAATTGTAGGAGAGGGAATACCGTTAATTATTTTGCATGGCTATTTTGGTATGGGAGATAATTGGAAAAGTCACGCTAATAAACTGGCTAATGACGGTTTTGAAGTACATCTAATAGATCAACGAAACCATGGACGAAGCTTTCATTCAGATTTTTTTGAATATGAATTAATGGTAGAAGATTTACTAGCTTATATTGAATATCATAAAATAGAAAAGCTACATTTATTAGGGCATTCCATGGGAGGGAAGACTGCAATGTTGTTTGCTACTGAATATGATGAGTTAGTTGATAAATTAATAATAGCTGATATTTCACCAAAAACTTACCCACCACATCATAATGATATTTTAGTAGCATTAAATTCCGTTGATTTTACTATTCAGAATTCTAGAAAATTGGTTGATGAGAAATTAGCAGAATTAATACCGCAAGCTGGAGTTCGTCAGTTTTTATTAAAAAGTCTTTATTGGAAAGAGAAAGGAAAATTAGATTATCGTTTTAATTTGAAATCGTTAACGGAGAATAATAATGAAGTAGGAGTAGCATTACCTTCGTTTACTGTTTTTGAAGGTGAAACATTATTTTTATCAGGAGAGAACTCTGGTTATATTTCTAAAGAAGACGAACCTTTAATAATGGCTCATTTTCCAAAATCTATAATTCAAACAATAAAAAATGCTGGGCATTGGTTGCATGCTGAAAATCCAAATGATTTTTATCAAGAAGTAATAGGTTTTTTATTGGATTAATTAAGCGATGAGAAAAGTGCGTTTTTAGAATTTTGTTAGTTGATGATTTTCACTAAAAAAAAACGAGGCAGGAAAATTAAATAACCCACCCCGTTAGCGCCCCTCCGTATCTGCTTTAAGAGGAAAATTCAAGGGATACCTTCAATCTGCGTTATTTTTAATTTGATTAGCTATATTATTTATAGAGTTGTTGATTAATAGCTTTTCCTTCATATGATTGTTAAAAACTATTGTGATAGCCTTAGCTATTACCAAGTTGTTTCTTTTTCCAGAATATACTTTCTGTATAGTTTCTAATGAAAAATCATAATCATTCTCCATTAGGTATTCTTTAACTCTTTCCCTGTATTTGGGAGGTTTGATTTTTTCTAATTCTTTTCGTTGCATTGTTGTTATCATAAAAACTACAGTTGTTTTTTAGTAAAATACAGCACTTTTAATTTATATTTGTACGTGTTTTGTACTTATGATACTACAAATCTACAAACAAAATTCTAATTAGAAAAACAAAATTAAAATAAATTTAGAAAAAAGTTATTTTTAATGAGTGATTTTATTGATCAGACATATAAAAGAGTAGAGCAGATTATTGATTATAATAATCTGAATATTAAGTCTTTTGAAGATAGGATTGAGGTGTCTAATAATTCGATAGGTACAGCTATAAGAAGAAAAGCCTCATTTAAAAGTAATGTGTTAAACAAAATTCTAAATTCTTTCCCTGATATAAATCCAACATGGTTGTTAACTGGAAAAGGGAGTATGATTTTAAATGATATAACGAGAGAGCCAGAATCTGATTATAAAAATCAAAAGTTACAATATCAAATAAAAGAGCACCTCATTGAGTTACTTTTAGAAGACAATGAGGTGAGAAGTGTACTTTCAAATCAAGTGAAAAGTATAATTAATTAAAAAGTTATTTTAGTAGTTATTTTAATTTTTCACCTAAGCTATATAGTTTATTAAGCCATTTATCTCGATGTTTTTCTGTTGAATTTTTAATAACGGATAAATAAGTGATTTTAACAGGTTTTATACCACAAAACTGAAGAGTTCCTTTTTTGAATTGATTAATTGCTGGTCTTTTCATAAATAAATAGTCATACCAACTAGGAGTATCTGAGGTAATTACAATTCTTGCTGTTTTTCCTTTTAAAAGTTTTTTAGGAAAAGGTTTTCCATTTACAGGTTCAAAAGTTATACCAGGCAAAAAAATCCTGTCTATAAAGCCTTTCATAATAGCAGGGTAGCCTGCCCACCATAAAGGAAAAAACCAAACAATATGATCTGCTTTTTTAATTTTATCAATCGCATTTATTAAATCAGGTTCCAGTTCTGTTCTTTTCCTGTAGCCAAATTTTAAATTTGAATTAAAATTTAAATCTACTATGTTAATTTGATCAATTATTACATTTGTTTTTTTTGTCCCTTTTTTATACGAATCACATAAAGCATGATTGAAACTTTGTTTGTCAGGATGTCCATTTATGAGTAAAATCTGTTTCATTTGTTTCTTTATTGTTTGATAACAAAGAAACGTATGCTTTAAAATTAAAAAAAGGACATTTGTCTAATTATGAACAGACCTTCTTATTCTACTTAAATGTCTTTGTGTAATTCCTAAATAAGAAGCAAGATGGCTTAATGGGATTGATTGAAGATAGTCTGGATGAGTGTTAAGTAGTTCCTTGTATCGTTTTTCTGCACTTTCTTTTTGCAAAAGAAAAATTCTTTTTTCTAAATTAATGTACTCCTGTTCAGCAAAAAGCTTAAAAAGGCGCAACCAGTTAGTACTTGATTCTTCAAGTTTAGAAAGTTGGTTTTTTGATATTGAATATAATTCAATATCTGTCAATGCTTGAATACTTTCTGTTGTTTTTGTTTGTGTGATAAAAGATGAATATGCAGTAATAAATGAATTTTCTGATAAAAAACAGTAAGTAACTTCTTCTTCGGTAGAAGAGTAATAAAATGACCTGAAAATACCGGATATTACAAAAGCCACTTCTTTACATATAGCACCTTCTTTGATAAAAAAATCACCCTTACTTAATTTTTTGTAGGTAACTAAATTTAAAAATGTTTCAATTTCTTGATTTGTAAGAATATTATATGATTCAAGATGTTTTTTCATTTACAAAAATGTTACTTTATCTAAACAAATATAGATGATTTAGTGTATTATATTGTAAATAAACTGACCTATAACTTCACCAGAGTTATATAAAAAAGTTATACATATTAAACAAATATAGATTGAAAAATATATTTTTTTTGAGGTTTTAGCTTTTTCTGATTTAAAAATGAAAAATATTGAAACTAATAGTAAAATAAAATAATACATAATTTTCTTTTTTGAATTAATTTAATTTTGAGGATATATTATAATTGGTATTCTTAAAAGA
The DNA here is from genome assembly GCF_964512825.1 of Tenacibaculum halocynthiae. NCBI lineage: Bacteria > Pseudomonadati > Bacteroidota > Flavobacteriia > Flavobacteriales > Flavobacteriaceae > Tenacibaculum > Tenacibaculum halocynthiae. The sequence continues at coordinate 45,179 of NZ_CAZELG010000043.1, forward strand.
AAGAATATTACAAAAACTAATAATTTTTTTAGTCATAATAAAAAACTGCCAAAAGAGCAGTAAAAATTATTTGGTATGATTATGGACTATAATTAAACAATAGTAGATGACTTTAAGAAGTGCATTATTAGTATTCCATAAGTTCTACTGTATTAACATTGATAAAAGAAAAAATGAAAATATTTTTAAAATTACTACTAACAGCCATAGCGGTAATTGTGTTGGCTGCAATTTTACCAGGAATTACAGTTGCTAATTATGTAACAGCATTTATTGTTTCCATAATAATTTCATTATTAAATATGTTTGTAAAACCTCTTCTTATATTTTTTACGTTACCAGCAACTATAATAACTCTTGGGTTGTTTTTATTTGTTATTAATGCAATAATTATAATTTTGGCAGGTAAATTAGTAAGTGGTTTTGTAGTAAGTGGATTTTTTACGGCATTAATATTTAGTGTATTATTGTCAGTTTTTAGATCGTTTTTATTCTCTCTAATGAAAGAAGAAAAAAAATAAAAAAGTAAATTAAAAATTTAATATCAAGATATAAGTCTTGAAAAATAAACAGCAAGTCTTTATTCTTATGGTTAAAAGACTTGGTTCTCAATAAGAAAAGTAGTAATTTTGCACCCGATTTTAAAGAAACAGATTTTAAGATGAACATAACAAAAGAAAACGTAGATGCATTAAATGCAGTTGTAAAAGTTGATATTGTTGCAGACGATTATAAAGAAAAAGTAACAAAAATATTAAACGATTACCGTAAGACAGCTAACATTCCAGGATTTAGGAAAGGTAATGTACCAATGGGAATGGTAAAGAAGCAATATGGTAAATCTGTAATGATTGATGAAGTAAACAAGCTTTTACAAGAATCGTTAAATAAATTTTTAGTAGAAGAGAAGTTAGATATTTTAGGTAATCCATTACCAAAAGTAAATGAAAACTTTTCTTGGGATTCTGAACAATTTTCTTTCGAATTTGAGTTAGGGTTAGCGCCAGAATTTGATGTAGATTTAAAATCTAAAAAAGTAAAGCAATATAATATTGTTGCTACTGATGAATTAATTGAAAAAGAAGTTGAGAATATTCAAAGCCGTTACGGTAATGTTATAACTCAAGAAGTAGCAGAAGAGCATTCAAATGTTACAGGAACTTTTGTTAACGAAGAAAAAGAAATTAACAAAAAAGCTACTTTTTTAGTTAACGATTTAAAAGGAAAGAAAAACGAAAAAAAATTAATAGGAACCAAAGTTGGTGATGTTGTTGAATTAGAAACGAAAAAGCTTTTTGCTGATGACCATAAGTTAGAGCAAATTTTAGGAGTTTCTCATGATGAAGCACATGACTTAGATGTAAAAGTAACATTTACTGTTGAAGAAATTAATGTTACAGAAAAAGCAGAATTAGATCAAGAGTTATTTGAAAAACTTTTTGCTGATGGAAGTGTTAAAACTGTTACTGATTTAAAAGATAAAATTAAAGAAGACGCAGAAAAGCAATTTCAACAACAAGCAGATCAACAATTATTAAACTCAGTAACTGAAACTTTAGTAGAAAATACTAAGTTTGATTTACCTAAAGAGTTTTTACAAAAATGGTTACAAACTGCAGGTGAAAAGCAATTAACTGCTGAAGAAGCTGTAGCTGAATATGAAAAGTCTGAAAAAGGACTACGTTATCAATTAATCGAAGGAAAGATTATGAAAGATAACGATATTAAATTAGATTATGCAGAGTTAACTGATTATGCTAAAGGTTTTATAAGAATTCAAATGGCTCAGTTTGGTAATGCTAATCCTGAAGAAAAAGAGTTAGATGAAATCGCAGGAAGAATTTTATCTAATCAAGATGAAGCACGTCGTTTACAAGAACAATTAATGTCTCAAAAATTAGTAACTTTCTTTAAAGGAAATATGAAATTTGATACTAAAGAAGTATCTTATGAAGATTTCATTAAAGAAGTTTACAACGTAGATAAAAAATAAAAAACAATAGCATTGTTTAAAAACCTGAACATATTGTTCAGGTTTTTTTGTTACAAAAGATGGCTATAATATTAATGTAAATGTTCTTATATTTACATCTTTATAACCAGAAAAACATTTTACAATGGATTACGGAAAAGAGTTTGAAAAATACGCAACAAAGCATCATGGAATAAATAGTACATACTTAGGTAAAGTAACTAGTAGCTTAACGCCATATATTATGGAAGAGCGCCAGTTAAACATTACGCAAATGGATGTTTTTTCTCGTTTAATGATGGATAGAATTATATTTTTAGGTACTGGTATTAATGATCAAGTAGCGAATGTAATTCAAGCGCAATTATTATTTTTAGAAAGTGTGGATGCTACTAAAGATATTTCAATATATATTAATTCTCCAGGAGGAGGAGTATATGCTGGTTTAGGAATTTACGATACGATGCAGTTTATAAAACCAGATGTAGCTACAATTTGTACAGGTATGGCAGCATCTATGGGAGCTGTATTAATGTGTGCTGGAGAAAAAGGTAAACGTTCAGCTTTACCTCATTCACGTATCATGATTCACCAACCATTAGGAGGGGCTCAAGGGCAAGCTTCTGATATGGAAATAACAGTAAAAGAAATAGGAAAATTAAAAACAGAATTATATAATATTATTTCTCACCACTCTGGGCAACCTTTTGATAAAGTTCATGAAGATTCTGATAGAGATTATTGGATGAAAGCTGATGAAGCAAAAGCATATGGAATGGTTGATGAAATTTTAACTAGAAAATAATTTCTGAAGTTATTATAAATAAAGAAGTATAGTAATATTCTTATTTAAATAACGACAACAATACAATAAAGCAAGAATAATGTCGAAAGAAGAAAACTTACAATGTTCCTTTTGTGGTAGAAAAAAACCAGAAACAGATTTATTAATAGCAGGTTTAGATGCACATATTTGTGATAAGTGTATTGAACAAGCTCATGGAATAGTTGAAGAGGAAGTAGCAGAAGCTAAAACGAGTAGCTTATCAAGTGATTTAACCTTAAAAAAGCCAAAAGATATTAAAGCTTTTTTAGATGAATATATCATAGGTCAAAGTCAAACTAAAAAGTCAATGTCTGTAGCTGTATATAATCATTACAAAAGATTATTGCAAACTAAAGATGATGAGAATGAAGTTGAAATTGAAAAGTCAAATATTGTTTTAGTTGGTGAAACAGGAACAGGTAAAACATTAGTAGCACGTACAATTGCTAAAATGTTAAATGTTCCTTTTTCAATAGTAGACGCTACTGTTTTAACGCAAGCAGGATACGTAGGAGAAGATGTAGAGAGTATTTTAAGTCGTTTATTACAAGCTGCTGACTATGATGTAGAAAAAGCTGAACGAGGAATTGTTTTTATTGATGAAATAGATAAAATAGCTCGTAAAGGAGATAATCCATCAATTACTAGAGATGTTTCAGGAGAAGGTGTGCAACAAGCTTTATTAAAGCTTTTAGAAGGAGCTGTTGTAAATGTTGCACCTAAAGGTGGACGAAAGCACCCTGAACAAAAATTTATAGAAGTTAATACTAAAGATATTTTATTTATAGCAGGAGGAGCTTTTTCTGGAATTGATAGAATTATAAGTAAGCGTTTAAATATGCAAGCTGTTGGGTACAGTGCTTCTATAGATGAAGATAAGGTTGATGAAAGTAATTTACTACAATACATTATTCCTTCAGATTTAAAAAACTTTGGTTTAATACCTGAAATTATAGGTCGTTTGCCAGTGTTAAGTTATATGAATCCGTTAGACGCTAAAACATTACGTGCTATTTTAACAGAGCCTAAAAACTCGATTATTAAACAATACACCAAGTTATTTGCGATGGATGATGTAGAGTTTTCTATGACAGAAGAAGCATTAATGTTTATTGTAGGAAAAGCTGTTGAATATAAATTAGGAGCACGTGGTTTACGATCATTATGTGAGGCTATTTTAACAGATGCCATGTTTGAGCTTCCAAGTACAGATGACAAAGAATTTATTGTTGACGTAGCGTATGCAGAAAATAAACTTACTAAAAATGCTTTAACAAAATTAAGAGCAGCTTCTTAAGTAAAAAAAACAATAAAAAAAAGCCTCATTTTATTAAAAATGAGGCTTTTTTATGTTAAAAAATGTGCTTTTTAAAGCGCTTTAACTTTACTATGTTTAACTATCCATTCTGAAAGCTGAGCAGCAGTTATGTTATACTTCTGCTGTATTTTACTTTTAACACTTTGTGTATATGAATGGTTTAAAACTAATTTTTCATATTCACCAACAACAGATTTTTTAAATTTCAAATAATAGCTTTCAGTACTTTCTTTTTGAGGTGCTGTTTTTGCTTTTAAAGAAGGAGTACCAAACTGATCTATCCATTTAGTAAGATCACCAGGGTTTAAATTATATTTTTGTTGTATTTCTTCTTTTTTACTTTGTAAATACGAAGGGTTTAAAACTAATTTTTCATATTCATTAACGGCTAAATGTTTAAACTTTGAAAAATAAACAGCAGTATTCGTTTTTATAACAGTTTTGTTAGTGTTAGTTAAATTTGAATATTCAGCTATCCATTGACTAAATTGACTACCATCTAAACTATATTTTTGTTGAACTTCAAGTTTCTTGTTATCAAGATGAGAAGGAGCTAAAAGTAATTTGTCATATTCTGTAATTACTGATAGTTGAAACTTTTCATAATAGTTAGCCGCTGTTTCAGTAGATTGATTACTTTTTTCAGTCGTAATAGTTTTTGGTGTGCTAGTCGTTTTAGGAGTACTTTCTACTTTAGTAATTTGTATAGGTGCGCTAGCTTCCATGTTTTCAAGATAAGCTACTGAGCTATCCTTATACCAACCTTCTGAATATTTAGAATAGGTTTCTTTGTTAATTAGAATTTTTTGAAGCTTATTATTGCTTGCATCAAAGTTTTCTAAAGCAGTACAATTTTTAATATTTAGTTCAGTAAGTTTATTGTCATTACAATATAAATCCCTCATGGTAGGTTTATCGCCAAGTTTTAAAGAGATTAATTTATTGTTGTCACAACTTACAGAAAATAAATTTGGATTGTTGCTTAAATCTAAAGTTTCAATTTTGTTATCACTACAGTTTAAAAAAGTAATTTCAGTGTTTTTAGAAAGGTCTAGTTTAGTAATTTCATTACCATAACAATCTAAACGTTTTAAGTTTGGAAAGTGTTCAATACCTGATAAACTTTTTATTTTAGAATTAACATTAGGTAATAATTTATTATCCAAAGGAGTATTAATATTTAGGTTTACAACATATCGTGCATCACTAACTAAAATATTTCCATTTAAACCGTTAGTATCAATGTTTAAATCTATTAAAGCCTCTTCAAAACCAATATCAGGTATTATAATTGTTTCCTGCGAAAATAAACTGATTGTAAATAAGATTGAAATACAAAAAGTATTAATTAATTTCATAAATGTATAGAATTTGGGGTCAAATTTATATATTTAATATGCTTTAAAAAAATTAAAGTGTCAACTCGCTTAATTTTTAAAGACAAGAAAAAGGTAAAACTAGTATCTTTGCAGGCCATATTTATACTATATGATTACTCAACAAACAATCGACAGAGTCTTTGAAGTTGCCCAGGTAGAAGAGGTAATAGGAGAGTTTGTACAATTAAAAAAGTCAGGAAGTAGTTTTAAAGGATTAAGTCCTTTTACAGACGAAAGAACCCCTTCTTTTATGGTATCTCCAGTAAAACAAATATGGAAAGATTTTAGTACAGGAAAAGGAGGGAATGCTATTTCATTTTTAATGGAGCATGAACATTATACTTATCCTGAAGCAATTAGATGGCTAGCTAAAAAGTATAATATTGAAATTGAAGAAACTGAGCAGTCTGATGAGCAAAAAGAGCAAATGAATGAACGTGAAAGTATGTTTCTAGTTTCAAAATTTGCAAAAGATTATTTTCATGATTTATTAATGAATAGTCAAAACGGACGAGCAATAGGTTTGTCTTACTTCAAAGAAAGAGGTTTTAGAGAAGATATTATCGAAAAATTTGACTTAGGATATTGTAAAGATGAATGGGATAATTTTACAAAAGCTGCATTAGCTAAAGGCTATGATTTAAAATATTTAAAATCTACAGGATTAACAATAGTAAAAGAAGGTGGTGCTCAAGATAGGAAGTTTGACCGTTTTAAAGGGAGAGTAATGTTTCCTATTCATAGTATGTCTGGTAGAATTTTAGGATTTGGAGGAAGAATACTTACTAATGATAAAAAAGCAGCTAAATATTTAAACTCACCAGAAAGTGAAATTTATCATAAAAGTAAAATTTTATACGGACTTTATCATGCTAAAAAAGAAATAGCAAAGCAAGATAATTGTTTCTTAGTAGAAGGGTATACTGATGTTATTTCTTTTTACCAGTCAGGGGTTGAAAATGTAGTAGCTTCTTCTGGTACAGCATTAACTCCCGATCAAATTCGATTGGTAAATAGATTAACAAAAAATATAACGGTTCTTTTTGATGGAGATGCTGCAGGAATTAGAGCTTCTCTTAGAGGTATAGATTTAATTTTGGAGCAAGGAATGAATGTGAAAGTTGTTTCTTTCCCTGAAGGTGAAGACCCTGATAGTTTTGCTAAAGCACATTCTACAGCAGAGTTGAAAAGTTACTTAGAAGAAAAATCACAAGATTTTATTGAATTTAAAGTGTCTCTTTTAATGGAGGAGGCAAAAAATGATCCAGTAAAAAAAGCAGGTTTAATTCGAGATATTGTTACTAGTATTTCTAAAATTCCAGATGGTATCCAGAGAGAGGTGTATGTACAAGAATGTGCCAGAATTATGGATATTTCCGAACGAGTTTTATTTAGTGAGTTAGCTCAGTTAATAAATAAAGGAGCAAGTAAAAACTCTACTCAATCTACTCAACGAGCTTCTGAAAAAACAAAAATGGAGCTTGTTAAAGGGAAAGCTTCAGGTAAAGGTGCTCAAAAAATAGATCAATTAACAATTCTAGAAAAAGAAATTATACGAATTTTGTTGTTGTATGGAAACGAGGTGATTGATTTTATTAACTGGGTAGATGTTGTTGATAAGCATGGAAGACCTATGCTAGAAAAAGAAGAATACCAAAATTCAGTATCAAATGAATTGTACCTGAATTTACAAGAAGATGAAATTGAATTTTCAAATGAATTGTTTAGGTTAACCTATTATGAATTAGTACATCAATTAAATCAAAAAGAAAAAATAGTAATTGATCAGCTAATAATGCATGAAAATACTAATATCTCGAGTTTAGTAACTAATATTTTAATGGATGAAGAAAAATATACATTAAGTAGTTGGGAACGAAAAGAAGTTTTTGTTACCGAAACTGCTAAAATATTGCCAAAATTAGTTACTGATGCTATTTTGAATTTAAGAAGAGTGTTAATAGAAAAGAAAATAGAGGGTATACTTCAGGATATACAAGAAAAGCAAGCAGTTCCTGACTTAGAAGAGATTAGTAATTATACAGAGCTTAAAAAACTTCTTTTTGAAAAACTTAATAGAGTAGTTTAAAAAATAAAAAAAAGATAAAAGGTGTTTTTCCTTTGTGTAAAAAAATACGTTTTATCTTTTTTTTTGTAAATTGCCCTCGAAAAGAATAAAGAAAACTAATCATAACAAATAATCATGAGAAAATTTTTACAAATTTTCGAATTAATTAGGCTAATTATTTTACTCCCCTTTAAAATTTCAAATGGTCAAAAAAAACGAGCGTACAAGAGAATAAAGCAGCAGATGGTATCTGCAAATTTACTTTAAGTCTTTTGGAATCTCACAAACAGGTATAGGTATCATCTTATGCTGGTTTATTCGGTTAAGTCGGGTGTATATTTTGTATACTTCTAACTTTCTACCAGTGAAATCAGTGCTAATTTTACCCTTTTCCTGCATGTCCATAGCCCATTCTAATTCATCATATGAAGCTCCAATTTGATCTTCATCGTTTCTACTATCTCCAAATAAGCCATCTGTAGGTTGTGCTTTTTGAATTGATGTTGGAACTTCTAAATATTCAGCAAGTTTGTAAACTTCTGATTTTACTAAATTTGCAATGGGGCTTAAATCTACACCACCATCACCATATTTAGTAAAAAAACCTACTCCAAAATCTTCTACTTTATTACCAGTTCCAGCAACTAATAAACCGTGTAATCCAGCAAAATAGTATAACGTAGTCATACGTAAACGAGCACGTGTATTTGCCAGTGCTAAATCTACTTTAGGAGATGAAGTGATTTGTGGAACTACTGTTTTAAAATTTTCAAAAGTACTTGTTAAATTAACTTCAGTTTCGCTAACATTTTTAAATCGTTCTTTTAGTTGTTTTATATGTTCATTAGCTCTATTTACTTGAGAAGTAGCTTGGTGTATTGGTAGTTCGACACACAATGTTGTTAAACCCGTTTCAGCGCATAGGGTAGATGTAACTGCACTATCTATTCCTCCTGAAATTCCAACAACAAAACCACTAACTTTTGCATTAGTAGCGTAATCTTTTAACCATTTAATAATATGCTCAGCAACTTTAGGTGTATCCATTCTATAAGTATTTGTGTGTATAAGTTTTTACTTGGTGAAACTATTTTAGTAATTTCGACGTTGTAAATTTGAATGTAAATATACTAAAGTTAATGCAAAAGTTTTTAGCCCTTTTTTTGATAACAGTGTTGTTTTTTTCTTGTAAAAACGGAAGTAAAGATGAGGTTGATGTGTCTAATATTTCAATAAATTTTAAGCTTGATAGGTTTGATGTAGATTTTTACAATTCACATGAAAAACAGCTAAATGAGTTGAAACAATATTATCCTTTTTTATTTCCTTTTGGTGTACATGATAGTGTTTGGTTAAAGAAAAGGAAAGATAAAGATGAACAAGAATTATTTGTTGAAGTTCAAAAAAAGTACAATAATATAGATGTTTTAAAAAATGAGTTAGCGTTATTGTTTAAGTATGTAAAATATTATAACACGAAATTTAAGAGTCCTAAGGTAGTTACCATGCTTACAAATATTGATTATGATCATAGAGTTGTGTATGCTGATAGTTTGATGTTAATTTCATTAGATTCTTATTTAGGAGAAAAACATGAGTTTTATGGAGAATATCCAGCATATATTAAGCAAAATAATACTAAAGATCGAATAATAATAGATGTTGCTAATTCTATTATAAATAAACAAGTATTGATAGGGAAGGGAAGAACTTTTGTAGATAAGATGGTAGACAAAGGAAAAAAGATGTACTTATTAGATGCCTATGTGCCTATGATTGATGATAGAATAAAGATAGGTTATAATGCGTTGAAATATAGTTGGGCAAAAAATAATGAAGAAGAAATATGGCAGTATTTTATAGAAAAAGATTTGTTGTTTAGTACCGATAAAAGTTTGGACAGAAGATTTTTGGAAATAGCTCCATTTTCTAAATTTTATAAAGAGGAAGATAACTTGTCACCAGGAAGGATAGGAGAGTGGATTGGATGGCAAATTGTTAGGTCATATATGGATAAGAATGATGTATCTTTGCATCAGTTAATACGAACAAGCGAAGAGGAAATCTTTAAAAAATCTAAATATAAACCAAGGAGATAATGAGTGTAGTACATAAATCAGAAATAGCATTTACAGTAGGATTAGACGAAAATAGAATCCCTGAAGAAATTTCATGGAATGCTGAAGACGGTGGAATTAAAAATGAAGAATCTAAAGCAATTATGTTATCTGTTTGGGATCATAAGAAAAAAGACACTTTACGCATGGATTTGTGGACTAAAGACATGCCTGTTGATGAAATGAAGCAGTTTTTTCATCAAACCTTAGTATCTATGGCAGGATCATTTGAAAGAGCTACAAATGATGAGAAAATGAGTGCTACTATGAGAGATTTTTGCGATTATTTTGCAGAAAAATTGGAATTAGTAAAGAAATAAAAAAAAGCAACTTTTAAGTTGCTTTTTTTTATGAAGTATGGTTTTTTATTTTGTTAATTATAAATTCATAATCTTCTGTATTATTAACGAAATCTAAATTAGAAACGTCAATAATTAAAATATTAAGATCTGATTGAGTTTTTATAAAATTACTATAACCGTCATGGATTTTTTGTAAATAACTTGCTTCTATATTTTGTTCATAATCACGTCCTCTTTTCTTTATGTTTTGTAGTAAACGTGTTGTGTTTTGATACAAATAAACATAAAGATCTGGCTTTGTAATTTCTTTATACATCATGTCAAACATCTTCCTGTATAAAGTGTACTCGTCATTCTGAAGAGTAATTTGAGCAAAAATTAATGATTTAAAGATATAATAATCTGAAACTATAAAGTTTTTAAATAAATCAAACTGAGCTAAATCTTCTGAAAGTTGTTGATAACGATCTGCTAAAAAGCTCATTTCTAAAGGAAAAGCATATCGTTCATTGTCGCTATAAAATTTAGGTAAAAACGGATTGTCAGCAAAACGTTCTAATACTATTTTTGCATTAAATTCATCTGCCATCATTTTTGTTAACGATGTTTTACCTGCTCCAATGTTACCTTCAATAGCTATGTAATTATATTTTTCAGTAATTGGTATAGGTCTGTTTAGCTTTTCAGGAATAGTCTTTATATCTGAAGTATCTGAACAGTTATTTAAACAATCAGTTAATTTTATTTTTTCAATAGGATGAATTACATTTTTTGCAATCTCTACCAGTGGAGCAAGGGCGAATTTTCGCTCTAACATTCTTGGATGAGGAACTATTAAGTTTTTTGAAAAAATAATTTCATCGTCAAAAAGAAGAATGTCAAGATCAATAACTCTATCAGAATATCCATTATTATCATTCCTTACTCTACCTAAATCATTCTCGATTTTGAGAAGTGTTGTAATTAATGTTTCTGGTGGTAGATAGGTAGAGACTTTAATGCTAGTATTATAAAAGTTTTTACTACTAAACCCCCAGGAAGGAGTTTCATATATAGAAGCAACTTTTAGTACTGATCCAACTTTATTTGCAATTACATCAATTGCATTTTGAAGATTTTTTAACTTGTCTCCTTGGTTAGTTCCTAATGAAAGGTATGTAATTCGTTGTATTTTCATTTGTAGAATGCAAAGAAAAATAAAATATAAAAGAATATAGAGATAAAGAAGAGTTTTATTTTTTTAGAATATTAAAGTATGATTTTTATTCTAATTGATTCAATTAATAAGTAAAGCTTAAATACCATTATGCTAACTTTATAAAAGTAGGGTAAAACACTTTTAATTAGTTATACTACTATAATTAGTTTTTAACTGTTTTACTAATTTAAATGGAAGTAAGAATGAAAATAATGAAAAAAATATCGCAATTACTTGAATTAATCGGGTTAATTATATCCTTGCCTTTTAAAATCTCTAATGGGCAAAAAAAACGAGCATACAGAGAAATAAAAAAACAACTAATCTCTACTAAACTAATTTAAGTTTATTTAGATTAAAAAAAATTGCTTTTTAGGTAGGGTAAAGTAAAATTTAATTGTTTTATAATTGAATTTCTTAATAGAGTAAGGTTTTTTGCTAAGATCGTAATTGGGGAATTAGATCTTGATTTATAAAAAAATCTCTTAATTCAAAAGGCTACCAATTCTTGGTAGCCTTTTAGCTTTTTAATTTTTTTAAAGTGAAAAATTTAATTAAAATTTATAGTTAAAGCCAATTTGCAGACCTATACTGTAAGGTAGGCCTGCTGATTTATTTTGTAAGTTGAAATACTTTTTATAATTTAATTCCAAATTTAAATAAGTATTTTTAAATAAATTCAACTCTGAAGAAACTCCTAGGTTTAATGAGCTCGCTTTATCATTAAATAAATTGTTATAACCAATATCGAGTTTTTCATTTTTAGAAGTACTTATATATATGGTGTTGTTTTCTTGATATATCATGCTGTATCCAATTATGGTACTTAAATTATAACGCCCTTTTAAAATTTGATACTTCATTTCTAATGGAAATTCTAAATAGTTAAGCTCTTGAGTTATATTAAATAAATTATCATTGCCAATAAAATTAAAAATATCATTATTGTTGCTAATGAATGATATTCCAGATTGTTTTAGAGTTGTTGAAATTTGATTGTTGATGTTTTTTGTTTGAATGTTGTTGATACTGTTTTTTAATCTTAGCTTTTGTATACCAAGCCTTATTAAAAGATTATTGTTAATTCTGTAATTAAAATACATTCCATAGTTATAGGAGAAGGAATTATTTGTTGTATTTGATCCAAGTTTATTGCTATAAATATCATTTAAATTACTTAATGAACTAAAGTGGTTAACTCCAAAATTTGCAGTGATACTTATTTTACTTTTACTTTTTTTTGATTGATTTTTATAGGTGTTTTTATTTAGTATGTAAATAGAGTTTGTGTTCTTATATGGTTTTATACCCATGGCTTTAAGCTTAGTATAACTTTTTTTAGTATTAATACCATGTTTAAATATTAGTGTTGTTTCATGTGTTAGAGCAACTTTCTTATCAATACTTTTATGTTTAGCTTTTTTAGAAGCTAAATTATTTTCTTTCCCTTTTCTCTTGTCTTCTATGCTTATATAGCTGGCTAGTGCTTTTTCTTTTTGTATGATTTTAAGTGGATTATTATTGTTGAGTTTTTCTGTTTTATCTATCGATTTTAAAGCTGTTTTCTTTAGTTTTAAATGTATTGTTAACGCTAACAAGCTTACTAAAATTAATATGATGATTATTCTTTTTGTCCAGTTTTTCTTTTTTGGATTAAGTTCTGATGTAATATTTGCCCAAACAAAATCATCAGGAGTATCTTTGTAGCCTTCTAACCTATCTTTAAAAACAGCACCTATCTCTTTATTATTATTCATGTGAATTGTTTGTTTTTTTATAGTTTAGAACTTTGTTTTTTAATACTTTTTTTGCTCTAAATAAATTAGATTTAGAAGTTCCTTCTGATATAGAAAGCATTGTAGATATTTCTTTATGTGAGTAATTATCTAGTTCATATAAATTGAAACAGATTCTATATTGATCTGGTAATTCTTGAATGAATTTTAATATGATGGACAATGGTATTTCTTTTATTGGAGGTATTTCTATATTAGCTTTTAAATGTATGTCTTTTAGAGGAGTGTTTGATTTTATGTTTTTTTTGTATTTGTCAATAGCTTTATTAATTGTAATTCTTTTCATCCAACCTTCAAAAGATCCTTTGTTATTAAATTTTTTTATATTATTTAGAATTTCAATGAATGAATCTTGAAGATTGTCTTGTGCTTCTTCTCTATTTATACAATACTTTAAGGATACACCAAATAATACATCTTTATATAGTTTATAAAGTGCGTTCTGTGCTTGATGCTCTTTTTTTATACAAGAATTAATTAATTTTTCTAATTCCAATGTTTTATTTCTTTAACATATATATATGTAATTTTAATTAAGAAGAGATACAATATAAATAATATTAAATAGAGAAATGATTTATAGTTTTACAGCATTCCATATACCTGGTGAAAGATACACATGTTTATATGTACCTCTTAATGTCATTTCATCTAGTGTTCCTGTGTATATATAAGTACATTTATTTAATTCTGGTTTGTTACCATTGAATATGTATGTTAAAGTATTTCCATTTAAAGACCAGGTTCCATATGTTTTATATAAACGTACTCCATTATCTGTTAACTCCTCAAATTTTGTGGAATTGTTTTCATAAAACTCTACTTCTGAATTTATTTTATAATTATTTTTAGGATAAATAGTTAGCATTTTCCAAATTGTATTTTTAAAAGGTAATGTAGTAAATACTTTTTCTTCACTATATAATATATCTTTCTGAGTTTTAATAAATGACCTGAAATAATAAGTTGTATTAACTAATAATCCTTCAATTTTTGTGATATAATTTTTTTTAGATTTATCTTCAATAAATGTATAATCATTTATAGTTGGTTTCGGTTCTAGGCTCCAACAAATACCATATTCAATTAAATTATTACTGTTATGCTTTGAGTTAATTTTTATTGAGGTAAAAGTTTTTTGAGAAGAATTTATAATTGATGGTTTTTCTATAAAGTTTAGATTCAATTTTTCTTCTGAGCAGCTAATAAATATTTGAATTGAGAAAAATAATAATGCTAATAGTGTTAGTTTTTTCATTTTTAATTATTTTATGTTTAGTTAATCTGCATCATATGCTACATAAGCACTAGTAAGCCCTTTTTGGTAGTCTTTGTTGTTTTTTTTAAGAAAAAAATTATAATTAACCCAACAATACCCTTCGTTACCCCAGTTTGTTCCCCAGGAATTAACAATGTTAAAGGCATTCATAGTATCATCATAACCAACTATTAAAATTGCATGTCCACAAAGCCCTTCAATAGGGTTTTTGCTATAAGTATTGGTAATATATTGTCCCTTTTGATTTTCGAAAACTAGATTTTCAAAGTCCATTGAAATTACAACAGGTTGTTTTTGGTTGAGTAATGTTTTTATTAGGTTTATTAGAGTGTATCTTTTTTGAGTAATTGTATCAGGAACACTCACGTAATAATATTCTTTTATTTTATTTTTTTCAGCTAAAGCAAGTTGCTTGTTAGTAGGTAAAGTTGAGCAAGCGATATCTGTATAAGGAAACTCTTTCCAACTAGTTGTTCCTTGACTTTTTAAGAGTTCTAGAGCATTTTGAATGTTAGATCCTGATAAACAGTTTGAGTTTTCTTTAGTTTGGTTATAGACAAAAGAAGGGCTCATTACATCTTTATATGAGCTGTACTCATAGTTATGTTGTATTTTTTCTTGATAACTTTTTAAATAATAGCTTGTAGCCCATGCTACACAACTTCCTTGATGACCTTGACTTCTAACCGGTGGCATATCGGTTGATAGATCAATAATATTAGGTAAACTATCAGGGATTGTAATTAAATTTATTAACTCAGATGATGAAGTTTTTTTTAAAGCACTATTACAAGCACTTCCTGTTTGGTTTGGATCGTTTGGAGATTCTTCTGAAATAATTATATCCGGAACAAAAATAGGAGGGGTTTCATTTTCAAGAGGGAATTGATTATATGAATATTCGCAGCTATTTATAAACAATACAGATAGAGAGATAATAAATAGATGAATCCTTTTTTTCATTTTAAATAATTTAGAGTATTATTTAATAGTCTGAGTAATCAAAAAAGGTTGCGTTAAAATCAAAAAAAATCGCCAAAAATATTTTTTGGCGATTTTTTTATAACTAAATAAAGTTTTTAGTCTTCTTTTTTAGCTTCTCTAGGCTTTCTATCATCACGACGATTGTCACGCCCACGATTATTATCCCTATTTCTATTATTATCTCTAGGAGGTCTAGCTACATAACCTTCAGGTTTAGGTAACAAAGCTTTTCTAGAAACTTTTTCTTTACGAGTTTTAGGATCAATTCCGAAATACTTTACGTCAAGTACGTCACCTAATTTAACAACGTCAGTTACATTATTTGTGCGTTCCCAAGCTAATTCACTTACGTGTAGTAAAACTTCATTACCAGGAGCCTCAGCATATTCTACTACAGCACCAAAATCTAAAATTTTAATTACTTTAACTTGATAAACAGAACCTCTTTCAGGTTTGAACATCATTGACTCAATACGAGCTATAACTTTTTCAATTCCTTCTGGGCTTGTTCCTAAAATTTCAACAATTCCTTCTTCAGTAACAGGATCTTCATTGATAACAATTGTAGTTTCTGTTTCTTTTTGTAATTCTTGAATATGTTTACCACCTGGTCCAATAAAAGCACCAATCATATCATTAGGGATAGTTCTGGTAATCATTTTTGGAGCATGCGCTTTAACCTCTTCACTAGGTTGAGCAATAGTATCTGTTAATTTTTCTAAGATATGTAAACGACCTTCACGAGCTTGTTTTAATGCATTTACTAAAATTTCATAAGATAAACCTTTAACCTTAATGTCCATTTGACAAGCAGTAATACCATCAGCAGTACCAGTAACTTTAAAGTCCATATCACCTAAATGATCTTCATCTCCTAAAATATCAGATAAAACAGCATAACGATCACCATCAGAAATTAATCCCATAGCAATACCAGAAACTGGTTTTTTTAGTTGAACTCCAGCATCCATTAATGCCATCGTTCCAGAACATACAGTTGCCATTGAAGAAGAACCGTTAGATTCTAATACTTCAGAAACAACACGAACGGTATAAGGACAATCAGCAGGAATCATTCCTTTTAATGCACGTTGTGCTAAATTACCGTGCCCAACTTCTCTTCTAGAAGTTCCTCTTAATGGTCTAGCTTCACCTGTACAAAAAGGAGGGAAGTTATAATGTAAATAAAATGTTTCTTCACCTTCATAAGATGGCATATCTATTTGATTTGCTTCTCTAGAAGTTCCTAATGTTACTGTAGCTAAAGCTTGAGTTTCCCCACGTGTAAAAATAGAAGAACCATGAGTAGAAGGTAAATAATCAACCTCACACCAAATTGGTCTGATATCTGTAGTTTTACGTCCATCTAAACGTAAACCTTCTGAAAGAGTTAATTCTCTAACAGCATTTTTTTGTGCTTTATTGAAGTATTTTCCAATTAAACTTCCAAAGTCAGCAATTTCTTCTTCTGTAAATGAAGCAACAATTTCTTCTTTTACTTCAGAAAAAGCTAAACCTCTTTCTTTCTTAGAAGTTCCTTTTTTAGCTATATCATAACATTTTTGGTAAGCAGCATCATGAATTTTCTTTGCTAATTCCTCATCTTCTCTTTCTGGTTCATATTCACGAGTTTCTTTTTTACCGAAAGCTTCCGCTAAACGTACTTGTGCAGCACATTGTACTTTAATAGCTTCATGAGCAAATTTAATAGCATCAGCCATTTCCTCTTCAGTAACCTCATCCATTTCTCCTTCTACCATCATTACAGAGTCAGCAGAAGCACCAATCATCATGTCTAAATCAGCATCAGCTAATTGAGTTCTGTTAGGATTGATAACGAATTCACCGTTTACTCTAGCAACTCTTACTTCTGAAATAGGAGTTTCAAAAGGAATGTCACTTAATTGAATTACCGTTGAAGCAGCTAAACCAGCTAAAGCATCTGGCATAACGTTTTCGTCATGAGACATTAACTGAATCATTACTTGCGTTTCTGCATGGTAATCTTTAGGGAATAATGGACGTAATACACGATCCACTAAACGCATTGTTAATACTTCTCCATCACTAGGTCTAGCTTCTCTTTTAAAGAAACCACCAGGATAACGACCTGCAGCTGCAAATTTTTCTCTATAGTCTACAGTTAATGGTAAAAAATCAACATCAGATTGTTTGTAGTTAGATACAACTGTACATAACAACATTGCTTTTCCCATTTGAACAACAACTGAACCGTGTGCTTGTTTTGCTAATTTACCCGTTTCTAATGAAATGGTTCTTCCATCTCCAAGGTCAATGACCTCTCTAAATACTTTTGGAATCATAAAATGTTTTTTCTAAAAATTTTAATTCGTTTTTTGTGTTGTTGTGTTGCTGTTGTTTCAATGGAAGTATAAATACTTTTAATTGAAGTTTTTAAAATGAAAAACGAAGTTAAAAGTAATGAATTTTATTCAATTTTTTACAATAAAAAAGAGGCAGGAAATTCCTGCCTCTTTTTGTAAGGATTATTTTCTAATACCTAATTCTTTGATAATTGCACGATATCTGTTGATTTCTTTTTTCTTTAAGTAATCTAACAAACTTCTACGCTTACCTACCATCTTTACTAAAGAACGCTCAGTGTTAAAATCTTTACGATTTCTTTTTAAGTGCTCAGTTAAATGGTTAATTCTGTGCGTAAATAACGCAATTTGTCCTTCTGCTGTTCCAGTATCGTTGTTACCTTTACCGTGTTTAGCAAAAATTTCTTGTTTTACTTCTTTAGTTAAATACATACCAATATTGTTTAAATGATTTTAATGTACTCAATGATTTTTCATTGAAGGTGCAAATGTACAATTATTTTTTTATGATAAACTTAATTAGATAAGAAAAATACAATAGCAGTTAATGATGTTAATTATTATGTAATCAGATAGATATTGTATTTATCTTGTAAAAAGAAAAAAGCCAGTTTTAGCTGGCTTTTAGTTTTATGCTCTAATAGGTTGATTTTGTATTAGGTCAATATATAAGTTAACCTGTTGTTTTAGGTCTTTTCTTTCATAAATTCCATCAAGGAAACCATGTTCTAATACAAATTCAGAACGCTGAAAACCTTCAGGTAATTCCTTACCTGTTGTGTCTTTTACAACACGTGGACCTGCAAAAGCAATTAATGCATTTGGTTCAGCAATATTAATATCACCAAGCATTGCAAAAGAAGCTGTTGTTCCTCCAGTTGTTGGATCCGTACATAATGAAATGTATGGAATTTTAGCATCTGCTAATTGCGCTAATTTAGCTGAAGTTTTTACTAATTGCATTAATGATAAAGATGCTTCCATCATACGTGCTCCTCCTGATTTAGAAACCATTAAGAAAGGCAATTCGTTTTTGATTGAATAATCAATAGCGCGTGCTATTTTTTCTCCAACAACACTTCCCATTGAGCCACCAATAAAAGCAAAATCCATTGAAGCAATAACAATGTCTTTCCCCATTGATTTCCCAACGGCAGTTCTAACAGCATCTTTTAATCCTGTTTTCTTTTGAGCAGCCTTTAAGCGATCTGGATATTTTTTAGTGTCTTCAAATTTTAAAGGGTCTTTCGCAGTTAATTTTGCATCTAACTCTTTAAATTCATTATTGTCAAAAAACAATTCAAAATATTCTTTACTACCTATTCTTACATGGTATCCATCTTCAGGACTTACATATAAGTTTTTCTTTAATTCTTCAGTATCAATAACCTTTCCACTTGGGGTTTTGTACCACAAGCCTTTAGGTGTGTCTTTTTTTTCTTCAGTTGGGGTCTGAATTCCTTTGTCTTTACGTTTAAACCAAGCCATAATATTCGTCTATAGTTATTTGTTTATGTGTATTTGGTTTTCTTTTTCTGTTGCTTATTTTCTTTTTTTGAAAAAGCTAAATTACTATAAAGTATTAACATTATTTAAATCTTCGAAAGCCTTTTTTAATCTTGCTTTAAATGTTTGCTCTCCTTCACGCAACCATTTACGAGGATCGTAGTATTTTTTATTAGGTACATCGCTACCTTCAGGGTTACCTATTTGTGCTTGTAAATATGCTGATTTCTCAGTGATGTAATCACGAATACCTTCTGTAAAAGCATATTGTAAATCAGTATCAATATTCATTTTAATTACACCGTATCCAATTGCTTCACGAATTTCTTCTATAGTAGATCCTGAACCTCCATGAAAAACGAAATCTATCGTATTATGAGGAACATTGTATTTTTTAGATATGTACTCTTGAGAGTTCTTTAAAATTTTTGGAGTTAATTTTACATTTCCAGGTTTATAAACACCATGAACATTTCCAAAAGCTGCAGCAATGGTAAATTGATCACTTACTTTTAGTAATTCTTCGTAAGCATAAGCTACTTCTTCTGGTTGTGTATATAGTTTAGAAACATCTACATCAGAATTATCAACACCATCTTCTTCACCACCAGTAATTCCTAATTCAATTTCTAAAGTCATACCCATTTTACTCATTCGAGCTAAGTATTTTTTACAAATCTCTATGTTTTCTTCAAGTGGTTCTTCACTTAAATCAATCATATGAGAACTATATAATGACTTACCTGTTTCTTTATAAAACTCTTCACTTGCGTCTAATAAACCATCAATCCAAGGTAATAGTTTTTTAGCAGCGTGGTCAGTATGTAAAATTACTGGTATACCATAAGCTTCAGCTAATAAATGTATATGTTTTGCTCCAGCTACAGCTCCAGCAATGGCAGATTTTTCGTTTTCATTAGATAAACCTTTTCCAGCATTGAATTGCGCACCTCCATTAGAAAATTGAATAATTACAGGTGAATTTAATTCTTTTGCAGTTTCTAAAACTGTATTAATTGTATTTGAACCTACAACATTAACTGCGGGTAAGGCAAAGTTTTTTTCTTTTGCTAATTTAAAAATCTCTTGAACTTCTTTACCTGTGGCAACTCCAGCTTTAATCATTTTTTAATTTTTAGTTTACAGTTGTTTTGAATGACAAATCTACACTTTTTTAGCTAAGTTCCGATGATTTTTTTATGATAACGTTTTCGTTAAAATGGGTAGTTAATACCTATGTTTAATACTGAACTAGAGAAATTAAAATTATTAAACCATTTATTTTCGGGTAAGTATGGTTCATGAATCTTAAACCCTAAATCTAATCGTGCTATTAAAAATTTGAAGTCATACCGTAAACCAAAACCACTAGCTACCGCTAAATCTTTTATTGATTTAAAGCCATTAAATTTTTCAGATTCATCAATAACATCAGAGTTATTAATGCTCCATATGTTACCAGCATCGGTAAATAAAGCTCCTTTAAGAGACCCTAGTATGTCAAATCGATATTCAAAACTTGTTAGAAATTTAAAACTACCAATGTTATATTCTAAACCAGGAGGTCTTGTCCCTGGTCCTAAATCATAGGTTCTCCATGCTCTAATATCATTTGATCCTCCAGCAAAATAACTACGTGAAAATGGAATATCTGAATTATTATACGTAAAAATAGCTCCTAAAAAAGTTCTATGCGCAAGAACAGAGTTATTACCTAGTTTCCAATATTTTTTATATTCTAAATCTGTTTTGAAATATTGAGCTACAGGGATTTTAAATACAGTAGATTGGTTGTTTTCATTTTTTTGTTTTGATAAAATTCCCATTACATTACCGGAGTTTGCTACCCGTATTTTAAAAAAAGAGAAACTTTGATCTTTAGCACTTTGTTGATTGTTGTAGGTGAAACTGTAAGCAATTTCGGGAATTAAAAAATCTGAAGTAACTATTTGGTATCTATTAATGATATTTAAAATTGTTCTTGCATCATCAGGATCGCTTATACTACTTGTTATATCTCCAACATATTGTCTTATTTGATTAAAGTTTCCAGAGATATTTAAAGGAATAGGTATAGAAGGGGCTGCTACTTTTCCAATTGCTACCAGCTTATTGTATTCTGACCTATAAATTGAAAAATAGTTTTCAACATTTAAGTTACGAATATATTGCGCGTTTATTAACTCTAATTGTATTGTTTTTTTTCGATTATACTTCCATTTATAATCAATTCCAAGAGATATATTTTGTTTATCTAATCCTATGTTTTTTTGGATATTTATCCCTGCAAAGAATTTTGTTTTAGGAAACATTCTTTTAGGAACAAATTTATGTAGCCCAAAAGGAGCCATGAACCTAGGAACTTCCAATGAAATATTACTTCCTAATTCCCAACCAGGACCATTATTAGAATTAAAGTAAGAACCAAGTGCGGATAATTTAAATATTTCAGCACCTTTAAATGTGTTTCTATTAACTAAAGAAAACTTTCCAGAAATATCAAAATTTCTAATATTAGACCGCGATAATTCAGTGTCAAATCCTAAAGTGTATTTTTCTTTTGGGGTTAAATAAATGTTTGCTTCTAATTCATGATCGTTTAATTCATTGAACCTAATAGAAGTCGATTTAAAATTTTTTAAACCTCTTAAGTGTGTTCTTGTTAAATTTCGGAGTGTATCACTATACACACTGTTTGGTTTTATAAATAATGATTGTGATAAATATTTAGGATTGTATTTTTGCTTTTCATGAGCTAGATAATTAACGCTTTTATATAATACTGAATCTTTATAGGGAGTATTCTTTTTACTGTAAGAATAATCAGTAACAACATTTATTCTTTTTATTTTTTGAATTTTATATGGTTTTGAAAAATAATTCCCATTTTCTTCAACTGTTCTATCTGAAATAACTAATTCAACGTTTGTTTTATAGCTTGCAGTATCAGATACATAAAAATCGATACTATTATTTTTATCAAAGTGAAAAATACCGTTATTTCTAAAAAGTTTTGTTAATCTATTAGCTTCATCAATAAAATTTTGATCATTATATTGTTGGTTTGATTTTAAGAAGCTTTTGTATTTGTTAATCTTATATATAGAGTCTAGAATTGGAGATTTAATTTCTCTAAAAATAGTATCTAAAAATAAAGCTTTTCCTTTCTTTATATGATACGATATAGCTCCCTTTTTATTAGATATAGTATCTTTTTTTGACGTTACTTTAGCTTTGAAATAACCATGGTTTTGCAAGTAAGTATTTAAATTTTCTATTGTCCTTTTGGTTTTTCTATCATTAATAATAATAGGAGCTTGTCCACTTTTTAGAAACCAATTATTAAAGCTGATAGCAGACTTCGCAACAGATATACTTTGTTTTTCTGAGAAGGTATTTTTAAAGAAAGAGTATGTTTTAGGGTGTTTTTTACCCCACTTACTAGGCGTTTTAGGGCCTTCAGGATTACCTATATTATAAAAATATAAAGATAAAGGTAGACCAAAAGTTTTAGCATTTGGGCGTTGTATTAAAAGTTCATTTAAACTTTCATCTGAAGTTTTTACACTATCAACAAATATGGTATTTCTTGCTAATAGCAACTCGTTTTTTTTTACATATTTTATTGTATTACAAGAATAGAATAATACCAATAATAAAAGGATGAAAGAAAGTTTTTTCATTAACTTTACGCCTCGAATTTAATTACCAAAAATACTGTTTTTTGGTGGTTTTATAATGTTAAAAATTATTTAATGAGTTTATCTAAAAATAATATAAAACTAATAACTAGTTTACAACAAAAAAAGTATAGACAAAAGCATAATTTATTTGTTGCTGAAGGAATAAAAGTAGTAAATGAATTATTAAAATCTAGTTTAGAAGTTTATCAGATATTTTGTGTAGATGAATCTTTGGAATTTGAAAAGAATATAGAAGTAATTTTAATTTCTGAAATTGAATTAAAAAAGGTGAGTTCATTAAAAAGTCCAAATAAAGTATTAGCATTATTTAAAATTCCTGAGGAAATATTGACTAGAAAAGATGATTTTATAGTAGCTCTTGATGGAATAAATGATCCTGGTAATTTAGGAACAATTATCCGTTTATGTGATTGGTTCGGTATAAAAGAACTTGTTTGTTCAGGCAATACAGTAGATTGTTATAATCAAAAAGTGGTGCAATCAACTATGGGGTCTTTAACTAGAGTTAATATTTATTATACTAAGCTATCAGATTATTTACAAACTACAGATTTACCTGTTTTTACTGCAGACATGGATGGTGAAAATGTATATAAAAAATATTCATTACCACAAAAAGCTATTCTAGTTATGGGGAATGAAGCGAATGGTATTTCGTCAGAAGTTGCTGCTATTGTTGAAAATAAATTAACTATACCTCGATTTGGAGAAACTCAGCAAACTGAAAGTTTAAATGTTGCTACAGCTACAGCAATTTTATTAAGTGAGTTTAAAAGAAGGCTAGTTTAGTTTTCTGTAAAGTTTAAAGAGAACTCAAGATTATTACTAACAACCCCTAACTGTTTAAGAGATACATATTCTTTTTCTTCTTTCCATTTACCAATATATGGATTGTAGTTACATTCTGTTGAATGGAACCACTCCTTTTCATTTCTTTGCTCTGGAACTCTATTGTCTACGCACATATATTTAAACTCACAATCTTTACAAACATCACAAATATCTTTATGAACGTTCCAAAGCTTTTGAAATTTATTACTGCTAATAACTCCATTGAGTTTTTGTATTAAATTTAAATCAGTCAGATTAGCAAATACATCTACAGATTCGGGTGTGTTTTTAATTTCTCCTTTATTTCCGATGTATATTTTTTTATTAAAATAATTATGGTGAAAATGAGATTCTACGAATAATTGGTAATTAAAATCTACAGAATCTCTATGTACAAAAGGTCTGTTATCTTTTTGAGTAATTAGTATTCTAAATCTATTTTTTTCTAGTAACATTTCTTTGTTGTTAGTTACAATAGTAACAGATTCAGGGAAAGATTTATCTTTTATTTTTTCTTCAATCTGATTAATAATATTATTGTTAAGATGGATAACTAAATTTGGGATACAAATTTTTTCGCAAATATCAATTACTTTGTCGATTCCTAAAGAAGTAGAGTAGTTGTAAATTAAAAACTCAATGTGATATTTTGATGCGTATTGCAACTTTTTTTCAGGAAAGTTATTTTTAATATTTTCAGGAATTTTATAAACCATTCTATTTTCTATCAAAAAATCAAATAAACCAGGCGTTACGTCTTCTTTTTTAAAAAAACGCTTTTTTATTAATCTATGAATTTCAACAGCTTGATTGTTTTCTATATGAAATAGTTCATTGTTTTTAAAATTACCTAAAATACTTTTTTTATAGCCTTTAGTTAAAGTTAAGTTACTTGAAATTACAAACATGTTTAAACTATTTTTTTTGTGGGTACTGTAAAAAAGTTCCAATTTGACCTACTGTTTTTTGAGTAAAAACTATTGGTCTCTTTTTTGATAAATCCTTTTTTAGAAAATGAACGGGTATTTAACATATCTAATGGAAATTTATGCTTCTTAATAAAATCTTTATATTCTTTAGTGTCCTTCATATTCAATTATTTCTTGTGCAATTACTTTATTTAAATCTATGCCACAAACAGCACCTAAATATCCAAATTGACCAATAGGATTTACTTCTAAAAAGCAATACTCATCATCTTCTGTATAAATAAAATCAAAAGAACCTGTATTTAATTTTAAAGACTTCATTAATTGGAAAATTTTTGTTTTGAGAGAATCAGGAATCGTATAGGGTTCGTCTAAGTATGGGTTTTCTGTATTGTACACACGACAATCAACAGCAGATTCTTCATTCATTTGAGAGAAAATAGCCATTGCGTAAATTTTTTTCAAGAAAACGAAGACTCTAATTTCAAATAGTTTTTTTATTTCTTTTTGAATAAGGGAAGTCATGAACTCTTCAGAAGAAGAAGTGTTTTCTATTCGTGCTGTGTAATTTAAAAACTTTTGAGTTTTTGTTTCCATTTCTAGCGGAATCGCAAGAGTTTTTGATATGTAATTTTCGTTTGAATTTAAATTATTGAAGTTTGTTTTTAAATAAGTATGAGGAATTTTAAAACCACATTTTTTAGACTCCTCTAAAACAATAAGCTTGTTAATAAGAGCTAAACCCCATAAGCCAATAATATTATATTTTTTTTGAAAAAAATATGCAAGAAATTCATCTAAATTCTGAATATAACTGTAAAAGTAATCTTTAACTGAGTTTTGTTTTAATAAAGTGTCTGGTATTTTATTGACATTGAATTTTAACTCACCATTTCTAATAAAAACAGTTTTCAACTTATTTAAGTTTATTATAGTTTCATCTTTTTTATCATCAATTAATAAAATCATCTCTTCAGTTTGCATGTTGTAATTATAAATACTAACAACATCGTTATGAGTATTAATGCAAAAAAAGTTAACTTTAAAATATGCTAACCAATCAGCAATAGATTTTAAATTCCTGTCATTTTCAGAAGATAGTATTAAAAATTCTGGGTGTTTTATTATTTTTTGATTCATGAATAATAATGAAAACCACCACTTTTAAGTGGTGGTAGGTGTTATTTAAAATCTGAATGTTTGTTTTTTAGCATACACATCAAGGTCATAATGACCATTAATATAACATCTAGCAGCTAAATCACCTTGAGTTTCACCATTTGGACCTACGCTTTGTGTTTGTTCCCAATTTGGAGCTCCCCCTTTTATTTTGTTTAATTCTGATTTTTCGTTTTCAAATTTTTTAAAACTTTCAAATTTTTTCATGATTAATAGATTTTGGTAAGGCCTACAAGTTTGTAAGTGTAGTCTTCTTGTTAATAAATACTTGCATAGTTTTTTAATCTGACAATTAAATAATCTATGACTTGGGTAAAGTGTGTCAGCACTTATTTGTTTATATAACCAAGTATAGAGTACTTATTTTTATTACCCTTATTAAATGATTAAAAATGAAAATTTTTAAAATAGTTGCTTACGTTTTATTTTAATTTATTGATATTGTGTTGTTTATGGAGTTATCTAATTCTATTCATATTTCTATTAATGTTTTTGTTTGTATTATTAATTTTATTAATTTTTCCAAAAGAGTATTTTAATGAAAAGGCTATTTCATTAGCATCTGTAAAAAAAACATTTTTGACATTTAACTTTTGTAAAGAATAAGTTTCTCTAAACTCCATAGTATTAAAAATATCATTGAAACTAACAGTGAAGTCTAATGAGTTAAATAGTTTCTTATGCAACGAAGCATTTAAAACAAAAATTGATTCTCTCGTAAATATTCCCTCTTTTCTGTTTGTTAGTCCCCAAAAGTCAAAAGCAAAAGAACTTGATTTGTTTATTTTAAATTGATGATTAGAGTAGTAGTAAAGGTAAGGTGAGAGTGAAGTATTTAATGCTCTAGTATCATTGATAGTATTTAAATGAAAGCTTATTGTATTTGATGATGACCAGAGCTTATATTTTTTAGGAATATTCACTTCTAAATTCACTCCTTTTTCATGTACTAGATTTGTAGGGTAAATAAGAGTTTTATTATTGTTTTCATCATAATGAAAACTATAAAATATAGGATTTTGTTTATGATAATAATTAAAATTAATAGAGTTTTTATTGAATTGATACCTTATGGAAACTTCATTTGTTATAGATGGGGTTAAATGTAAATTACCTCTAAACTCTAAAAAAGGATTAATAAAAGCTGAAGTAGAGGTGGTTGATGAATAATTTGGTCTAGTAATATTTTTACTGTAGTTAAGAGATATAGTTTTCTTCTTATTTATAGCATAAGCGATATTCAATTTTGGAAAAAAATCTGTACTATTTTTCTTAAAAATGATGTTTGAATTTTTTGAATATTTCCCATCAGTTTCGTTATTTTCAAATCGTAAGCCTAGAGAATATTTTAAGGTGCTTAAGTTATTTGAATACTGGATATACGCAGCTTTATTTTTTTCTGTGAAATAATAATTCTGTTTTATAGTATTAGTAAATGTGTTTATAGTAGAATTTGTAGAAGTATTAGTGTAGCTTGCACCTATTTCCAAAGTCTTTTTTTTCTTAAGTTTTTTCGTGTAGTTACTTTTTAGAGTATAGGTGTTTATGTTGAATTTTTGTAATCTATTTATAGTAGTTGTAATAGGTGTTACATTGAATTTATTAGTAATAGAATTGGTTATTCTTTGGTCATAAAAGGTATACTGGGCGCCGAAGAAAAACTCATTAGAATTATTTAGAGATTTTATATAATTTATATTTGAAGTAGAAAAATAACGATTACCATCATTAAAGCTTTTTGTATTTATAATATCACTATTAATGTTTGTTATTGTGTTTATAGTAAAAGGTTCCTTTTGTGTACGGAGATTAGAATTAACAGATAGATGATTGTTTTTATTAAACTGATATGAAAAACTACCTTGAATAATGGCTTGCTTTCTATTTGTTTTAGCTACTACTAAATAATCAGAAGAAATACCTTTATAAGGTATTTGATAATCTGCACTATTACTTTCCCATATTTTTAAATTATTAAAAGAAATGTTTAAGTTGAATCTTGCTTTTTGATGTTTAAAATTAGTAGAAGCATTAAGGTAATTATTAAAGTGTTTTTTAAAAGAAGTTGTTTCAGTTACTGATATTTTCATTCCGTCTTGAATTTCTTTTTTTAAAGTAATAAGTAACAAACTCCTGCCTTCTGCTTCATATTTTGAAGACGGATTATTAATGATTTCAATTTTTTCAATTTGTGAAACACTAAGGTTATTTAAATCATCAATAGAAATCCTTTGATGGCCAATATAAATAAGTGGATTTCCTTTGCCAATTACTTCTATAGATGATTTATTAGATGCTATTTGTATTCTAGGTAATTTAGATAATAAATCTAAAGTATTAGATTCTTTTGATAATCTTGTTTTTGCTACATTAATAATTATGTTGCCATTTTTATTTTCAATTACTTTTTTTGAAGCTGTAATTTCTACTTCAGATAAAATGTTGTTTTTTTCTATAAATTCAAGTTTTAAATGTTGATTACTTTCTAGTTTTATTTCTTTTGAAATTTCAAAATAGCCTAATGAATTTACTTTTAAAAAATAGTTTCCTTTTTTTACCTTTTCTAGATGAAATTTCCCATTATTAATAAAAGTGTATTTAATAATTTTATTATCAATTTTTGAAATTAATAAAACATCACCAATTGTTATAACTTCTTTATTCTGGGTTGAAACAATTCCTGAAATATTGAACTGTTCTTGGCTAAAGATTGAGTTAAGGGAAGTGAAAAAAATAAATACTATAATGAGGTGCTTCATGAATTAAAATTTTGAAGCAAAAAACAGTAATAAAAAAATAAAATAAGAAAGGAAAGAGGGTGATTTTGGTACTAGTACCGCTACTATTTTTTGAAATTAAGTATTAATTCTTTTCTGTTGGAAATATTTAATTTATGGTAAATGTTGGTTATGTGTGTTTTAACAGTGTTTAAACTAATATATAATTCGTTAGCAATTTCTTTATTGCTTTTACCTGAGATAATTAAATTTTTGATGATCTTTTCTTGTTTACTGAGTTCAGACTGAGTAATATTTTTTGTTTTTCTAATGATTTTTATGCCGAGAATAAGCAATAGTAGGGTAATACTTATTAAAAAATAATTTAATGATTTACTTTTTACGTAGGCATTTTGAACTTCATTAATTTTTATTTTTAAAAGCTCTTTTTCTAAAAAAGCATACTCTTCAGGTATAATATTGCTTCGTGTTAGTTCACTTAATAATGATTTGTAGTAATTGATGTTTAGTAAAACGTCTTTTTTTAAAAGTCCTTTATTATGAAGTTTTTTAAAACTTAAAACCTTTACTGCCAAAATTTGTAAAGAATCTTTTGAATATGAACGTATTTGATTTAAATACGTTTTTTGAGGTTTCTTATTTAAGTTTTTTTCAAAAAAAAGTAATTTTTTCCATTCGTCCTCAGCCTTTTTAAGGCTATAATGAGTACTATTATCTCTTGAGATATTATTAAGTGAATCTTTTAATAATTCTTGAGATTTATAATCAAAATTTAATTGAATTTTGTTTTGTGCATATAATTGAGAACAATAAAATGTAAGAACCAACACGTAGTATATTGGTTGATTAATTCTTATGTTCTTAAAATAACCCATTAATTTGAGCATCAATTTTATCAATGATTGTTCCTAAATCCTCTTGATTTTCAACAAAGTCTAAATTGTCAACATCTATAATAAGTAATTTTCCTTTGCTATATGTGCTAATCCATGCCTCATATCGCTCATTTAATCTACTTAAATAATCAATACTAATAGAGTTTTCATACTCTCTTCCTCTTTTATGAATCTGTCCAACTAGAGTAGAAATATCAGCACGTAAATAAATTAATAAATCTGGAGGAGTAACTAAATTTTCCATTAATTCAAATAAAGAACTATAATTACTATAGTCTCTATTAGTCATTAATCCCATTGCATGTAAGTTAGGGGCAAAAATATGAGCATCTTCATATATGGTTCTGTCTTGGATAATTTTTTTTCCAGATTTGCGCAATTCTAATACTTGGCGAAAGCGACTATTCAAGAAAAACACCTGTAAGTTAAAAGACCAACGCTCCATCTCAGCATAAAAATCATCTAAATACGGATTTTCATCTACAGATTCAAAGTGAGGCTCCCAATTGTAATGTTTTGCTAATAATTTAGTTAGGGTGGTTTTTCCCGCACCAATATTTCCGGCAATAGCTACATGCATAATTTGTGAATTTCTATGCGTAAAACTACATAAAAAATTAGAAATGAAAAGAGGTTTAACAAATCAATTTATAACCATAACCTCGAATGTTAACAATTTGTACATTATTATCTTTCTGAAGTTTTTTTCTAAGCTTAGAAATAAACACATCCATACTACGAGCATTAAAAAAATCATCATTACCCCATAGTTTCTTTAAAATAAAAGCTCTATCCAAAACTTCATTTTTCTTTTGTGATAGGTGAAAAAGCAGCTCGTTTTCTCTATGTGTCAATAACTCAGAATCAGTTTTAAAGGTTAAAACTTGTTTAGGATAGTTTAAAATGTAATTACCAATTGTGATTTTTTCTTGGTTAACTTTTAATAAGTTTCTATCAAGTAATGATTGAACTCTAACAATAAGTTCTTCCATTGAAAAAGGTTTTTTTAAATAATCGTTACCGCCGTGATTAAACCCATCAAGTACATCTTTAGTTTGTGATTTCGCTGTTAAAAAAATGATAGGAATTTGTTTGTTTTCCAATCTTATTTCTTTTGCTAATGTAAAACCATCTTTTTTAGGCATCATTACGTCTAAAACTAATACATCAGGATTTATTTCATTATAAAACCTTAAAGCTTCTTCACCATCATGTGCATGATGAACTTCAAAATTCCTCGTTTCTAGACTTTCTTGAATAATTTGACCTAAACTAGGTTCATCTTCAGCTAAAAGAAGTTTTATTTTTTTATCCATTTGGTAAGTTAATTTTAAAGATAGTGTGTTTAGAGTTTGATATTAGAAAAATAGACCCCTCATGTTTTTCAATGATTTTTTTAGTATAATATAATCCAATACCAAATCCTTTTACGTCATGAGTATTTCCTTTAGGAACTCTATAGAATTTATCAAAAATTCGTTCTTGTTGGTTTTTTTCTATTCCTTTTCCATTATCTGCTACTGATATTTCAAGGGTATTTAAAACTTTGTTAACGTTTATTTCAATAATATCACCTCCATATTTTACAGCATTATCAATTAGGTTTGAAACAGCATTTTCAAAATGGAACGTATCAACCTCTGTGTAGTGATTTTCAATACTAGAAGAGAAAGTAATCGTTTTAGAATTGTTAATTAATTGATGCTTTTTTGATGTTTTTTCTATTAAATCAATGATGTTTACTTCTTCTTTTTTTAAGAGTAACTTCTCACTATCTAAAGTAGCAGTTTCTAATAATTTTTCAACCATTTGGTGCAGTTTTTTTAGCTGAATAGAAGAAATAGAAAGGTACTTTTTAGTTTTTTCTTTGTCATCAATCATGTTGAAATTATCAATAGCCTCGATAGCTGCGGATACAGTTGTAATAGGTGTTTTAAATTCGTGTGTTATATTACTAATAAGATCATTTTTTATTTCGGCAAGTTCCTTTTGTTTGTTAATAATTCGAAGTAAATAAAATAAACTACTAATAACAGCTAATGATAAAATAAATGAGAGTAAAATACCAGTAGAACTTCTTTTTAAAGCTTCAATAGTTGGGTTACCATAATGCAAAGCAATTTCTTCATCCAGTTTTAAAAAAGTAGATTTAGCTTCACTAACTAAAGGAAACGTTTCATAGGGTGCCATTTTATTACTAAATATGATAGAATCCTTTTTTTTATGTTGAAAATAATAAGAAGTTAAAATCCCTTTATTTTGCAAGTCTTTACGTAATATTGAATCTATTTTTGTATGGTTTATTGTATCATTTTTAATTGAAATAAACATAGTTTGTAAACCTTTAATAAGTTTTAAACTATCCGTAGCTCGCTTACCAGTGAAAACTTTAACCTTGCTAATTTTGTTGTTAGAATTTATATGAATTCCAGTTTTTTTATCTTTTGAAAACTGTGTAAGTCCAACAATTGGAGTTGGTTTCTTTTTTGATTTATTTATATCCGAGTTTATATCACACATTATGGAATCTATAAAAATAGAATCCATTGCTTCAAATTCCTTAGAACTATCAGTAGTAAATTCTAATGATGATATTTTAAAAGAAACCGAGTCCTTTACTTTTGTTTTCTTTAGAGGAGAGAAAATATCATTTAAAATATTTTGTTTAGCTAAACTATCTTGTTTAGTAGGTTTTTTAGGTTGTATAATAGCAAAAAAGTTTTCTTTACTAAGTTTAAGAAAGTATTCTTCAATAGAACTGTCTAGACTTTCTTGTATCTCATTTATAACATATTGTTTGTTTTGCTCATAGTTTTTATAATTCCAATAAAACTGAACAGCAATAGTTGCTAAAATTGTAGCAGAGATTAAATAAAAAATCCAACGATGCTTTTTTTCATTCATATTTCAAAGGTAAGAAGTTAAAGTAGATAAAAATTAACGGTTAACACTCGTTAACACTTGTTAACTAAGAGGTAATTAATTGATTTACATATTTGTGGTGTCAAAATAATTATAAAATGAAAAGAATACTAGTTTTTACCGCATTATTAACGGTTTCATCTTTATTAAAAGCACAAACTGTAGTTTATACATCTAATGGAAATGAAATGATGAGTGAATTAAGTTTTAAAAAAGAAAGAGATATTATCAAGAAAAAATTTAGTAAAATTTTTAATAAAGAAATGTTTGTTGGAACAAAAATTAAAAAAACAGAAAGAAGAAATGATTCAATAATTCATTTTATATCATTTGATGTAAAGGATAAGAAATCAAAGAAGTCAAAAATGGAGAGCTTATTGGGAAAGGAATTTTCAAACTTTAAATTTAAAGATATTACAGGGAAAGAAATTTCATTAGAGTCATTAAAAGGAAAACCTACTCTTATAAATTTTTGGTTTACCAAATGCCCACCTTGTATTGATGAAATGCCACATTTAAATAAGCTTAAAAAGAAATATAATAATTCAATGAATTTTATTTCTATGACTTATGAAAATAAAGATGCAGTAAATAAATTTTTATCTAAAAAGGAATTCAATTTTAAACATATTGTTGATGTAAAAGAATTTACAGATAAATTAGAAATAGAGTCATTTCCTTTAAATGTTTTTTTAGATGAAAATTTAAAAATAAAAGTGCTAGAATCAGGATTGCCATATCAAAGAGTAAATGGGAAAATGGTTATAAAGAGTGCAGATAGTTTTGAAGATATAATAAAAACCTTAAATATAAAATAATGAAAAAAATAATTTTAATAGGATTAATATTAAGTGGAGTATTAATGAATGCTCAAAGCTTTCAAGGAAAGGCAACCTATAAAACACATCGAAAATTTGATTTAAATTTAGATAAAGGAAAGGGGAAGGCTAAAGCTAAAGGAATGATAGACGATGCATTGCAAAAGCAATTGAAGGCTCAATTAATGAAGCAGTTTCAAAAAACATATACCTTAAATTTTAATAAATCAGAATCTACGTATAAGCAAAACGAAGAATTATCATCACCAGGTGGTCAAATGAATGGAGTTCGAGTTCAAATTATGGGTAATGGCGGTGGATCTGATATTTTGTATAAGAATATCAATGAAAAAAGATTTTCTAACAAAACAGAAATTAGTGGCAAGCGCTTTTTAATTAAAGACAAACTAACAGATTACGGATGGGAAATGAGTGGTGAAACAAAAAATATTGGAAACTATACATGTTATAAAGCTACTAGAAAAAGAGAAGAGCCTAGAACTTCTTTTTCAATGACTGATGGAGAAAGGGAAGAGAAAAAAGAAACAGTGACAATAGAAACCATTGCTTGGTATACTCCTCAAATACCAGTTAGTAATGGCCCAGGAAGGTTTTGGGGATTACCAGGTTTAATTTTAGAAATTCAAGATGGAAAGCAGACTATTGTTTGTACAGAAATAGTATTAAACCCATCAGAGAAAATGGCTATTAAAGAACCTAAAAAAGGAAAAAAAGTAACTCAAGAAAAGTTTGATAAAATAATGGATGAACATTCTAAAGATATGATGGAGCGTTTTAAAAATAAACGTAAAAGTAAAGACGGAAATTCTTACAGTATTGAAATTCAAGGATAGCAAATTAAACCTTTGGTGTTGTTTGTAGTCTAATTCTTAAATATTAAGAATTATTCAAAAATAACACCAGAGATATGAGAAAAATCACTACTTATTTATTTCTTTTATGTACCATTTCGTTATGGTCGCAAAAACAGTTTCAAGGTAAAGCGGTGTATCAATCTAAAACAACTGTTGATATGAGTTCTTGGGGAGCAGAAATGTCTGAAGAACGAAAGAAACAAATAAAGGCGCGTATGAAAAACTTTTTAGAAAAATCATACACTTTAAACTTTACGACCAAAGAATCTGTATATAAAGAAGAAGCAAAATTGCAAGCTCCCGGAACTAGAGGATTTCGTTTTGGCGGTTTTACAGGGGGAGGGATTAAATATAAAAACCTTCAGGCAAATAAAGCTCTAGAGTCTGTTGAGTTTTTTGGTAAAAAATTTTTAATAACTGATAATACTGAAAAACCAAAATGGGAGCTTGGTAGTGATACAAAACAAATAGGGAAGTATACCTGTTTTAAAGCTACACTAGTAAAAAAAGTTGATGCTTTTGATTGGAGAAATATGAGAAGGAGAGGAAGAGGTAGAGGAAAAGGAAAGAAACCTTCTGATAAATCAAAAACTACTAAAGTTACAGAAGAAATTGAAATTCCAAAAGAAATTACTGTAACTGCTTGGTATACTCCACAAATACCAGTAAGTAATGGACCTGGACAATACTGGGGGTTACCAGGGTTAATCCTTGAAATAAATGAGGGGAGAACTACCATTCTATGCTCTGAGGTAATAATGAATGTAAAAGATAAAGAAACAAAAATTGAAGCTCCAACAAAAGGTGATGAAGTGACGAGAGAGGAATATAATAAGATTGTGAAGAAAAAAATGGAAGAAATGAGAGAAATGTTTCAAAGAAGAAGAGGAGGAGGAAGAGGAAGAGGTCGTTTTTAAATAAATAACAATAACTTAGTAATTAACAAAATGAAAAAAATACTACTAGTGGTCATTTTAATGACTGCATGGGGTACTTATGCCCAAGTAACAATGAAAGGAGTTGTGAAAGATAGCATTGGAAACCCTCTAGAAATGGCTAATGTAATAGCTATAAACAAACAAACAAAAAAGTTAGACTCCTATGGTTTTACTGATAGTAAAGGGAATTATAAATTAAATTTAAAAAAGAATTCTAATTATAGTATAAAGGTTAGTTATATAGGTAAGAAAACAGTTGAAGTTTCTGTGAATTCAAAGGACTCAGATATTGAAAAAAGTATTAGCATGTTAACAGATGATACTCTTGATGAGGTTAATATAACTTATAAAATGCCTGTAACAGTTAAGGGAGATACTATAGTATATGATGCTGACAGTTTTAAAAGTGGTACAGAAAAAAAATTAGGAGATGTTCTTAAAAAACTACCAGGTATTGAGGTAAATGATGATGGAGAAATTGAAGTAGAGGGTAAGACTGTTAAGAAGGTAATGGTAGAGGGGAAAGATTTTTTTGATGGAGATAGTAAATTAGCTACAAAAAATATCCCAGCCGATGCTATTGATAAGGTTCAGGTATTGAAAAATCATAGTGAAGTTGGTCAGTTAAGTAGTGTCACTGATAATGAAGATAATGTTGTTATTAATTTAAAATTAAAAGAAGGAAAAAAGAATTTTTGGTTTGGAGAAGTTACAGCTGGTATAGGAATGGGAATAAGTAAAGAACGTTATATAGCACATCCTAAGCTGTTTTATTATAACCCTAAGTATAGTGTAAATATAATTACAGATGTAAATAATATAGGGGAAGTACCGTTTACAATGAGAGATTATTTTAAATTTACTGGTGGATTTAGAAGTTTAGGGGGTAGTAGTAATGGAACAAATTTCAATGTTGGGTCTAATGATATATCATTCTTAACACTCCAAAATAATAGAGCTAAAGAGATAGAAACTAAGTTTGGAGCGGTCAATTTTAGTTATTCACCTAAAAAAACATGGGATTTAAGTGGTTTTGCAATTTATTCGGGAAATAAAACTGATATTGAGCAAATGACAAGTAGAACGTATTCAAATGCGACTATTGATAAAAATAATATACCACCTGCAGCTGGTAAAATAATTGATACTGAAACTACTCAAGATCAAACAGCTCAAGTAAGTGATTTAGGTTTGTTTAAATTAAGCTCTAGTTATAAACCAAATTCAGCAAATCAATTTGACTATGATATTTTTGCAAAGGTTTCTGGACAAGAGCAAAAACAGTCTACAATTTCAAATAGAACATTCTTAAATGCAAATAACGAAATTGTTCCGATTAATCAAGTTTCTACTCAAAATCCATTTTCTCTAAATCAAAATCTAAATTATTATTATACGTTAAATGATAAAAATATTTTTGCTTTTGAAGCCCAGCATTTATGGCAAGATGAAGATCCTTTTTATAATGCTAAACTTGAACAATTGTCATTTGCTAATCTAATAGGATTAAACTTAACAGCTAATCCATTTGACGTGATGCAAGAGAAAAGAATTAAAACAAACAAGTTTGATGCGAAATTAGACTATTACTATGTTTTAAATTCAAAAAGTAATATAAATGTAACTTTTGGAAGTACATTAAGTAATCAAAAGTTTAACTCTACTATTTTTGAAATTTTAAATGGAAATAGAACTTCGGTAAATAAAACAGAGTCTATAAATGATGTAGATTTTACATTTAATGATTTATATCTTGGTTTACATTATAAATTTATTACTGGTATTTTTACCTTCAACCAAGGATTTACATTACATAATTATACTTCAAAAAACACGCAGTTAGGATCAGTAGTTGATAATAATTTTACAAAACTTCTTCCAGACGCTTCAATAAAAGTGAATTTAAAGAAATCAGAAACTTTACGTTTACGTTATAGTATGCAAACTAGTTTTACAGATGTAAATCAACTAGCTCAAGGATATGTTTTCAATAATTACAATAGTTTGTATTCTGGTAATAGGGAATTAGAGAATTCATTATCACATAATGTAAACTTGAGTTATTTTAGTTTTAATATGTTTAATTATACTAATATTTTCGGATCTATTAATTATAGTAAAAGAATCGATGCTATTAAATCAAATACTCAGTTTTTAGGAGTTAATCAGGTTAGAACTTCTATAAATTCATTGTTTCCAGATGAAACAATTTCAGGAAGGTTAAATTTTCAAAAGAGTTACAGAAAGTTTAAAATCACATTAGGAGGAAATGTTTCTTATGCTAAATCAAATAGTTTAATAACGAATAGATTTAATAATGAGACTACAAACAGGCTATCTAAAACATTTACACAAAGTTATACAACTAAGTTTAGTACAAATTTTAGATCTGCTCCAAACTTTGATGTTGGGTATAATGTTGCAATCAATAATTCTAATATAGGTGGTGTAAAAAATACATTTACAACACATAGTCCGTATATGAATTTAGATGTGTTTTTTCTAAAAGAGTTTGGATTTACTTCTAAATATACCTACAATCAGGTTGTTAGAGATGGAGAAACAATTGATAAGTATGGGTTTTTAAGAGCTGATTTAACGTATCAAAAGAAGGATAGTCAATGGGAATATAAAATTGGAGTTACTAACCTTTTAAATTCAAGAAGTTTAAATCAGAACAGTAGTAATGATATTTTTATAAGTAATAGTACATATATAATTCAACCTAGAATAGCGGTACTTAGTATTAAGTACAATTTATAGATAGATTATTTGAATAAAGAAAGGCGAGCATATTATGCTCGCCTTTTTTGTTTTATAGTAATAAATAAAATTATTTAATTATTAATTTCTTGGTAGTCTGTAGTCCACCATTTTGAATTTGTAGTAAATACATACCACTATTAACAGTATTGAATAATAACTCTTCAGAAAAAATTAAAGAAGAGTTAGAGAAGTTTTTAGACTCTACTAATCTTCCTCTAATATCAAATAGTTTTACAGATACTTTATCTTGTGTTTTAGTTTCAAAAGTTAATTTAAATCTACCATTTGAAGGATTTGGGAATAAATTGAAATTATTAAACGAAACTTCATCAGTTGAAGCAGTAGCGTCAATAGTTATTTTATAATCTTCAGTTTCACCCCATTCTGTTTTGTGATCTGCATCACAAGCTCCTTCTCCATAGTTATTTGTTGGATCATCATATTCAATTATTACTCTCATTCTAGTATTGCCTTTTACAGCGTTATCAGGAACTTTAATATTAAAAGTAGCAGTGGCCACATCTTCAGGTTTAGTTCCTAAATCATATCTTTCAGTAGTGTTGTCAAATTTATAATCTTGATTCCAATCAATAAAAACATAACAATGATCTTGAAAACCACCTGTGTCAAAAGTAACACTTATAGGGTAAGTTTCACCTTTCTTTATTGTGGTTGCTATGGATGTAAAATCTTCATATCCATCAGAAGTATCATTTGCTGAGTTATTATTAATTGTATTAAAAGTAACATTAGTTATATGTTCAGTACCACCTGCTTCATCAGTAAATGTAGATGAGCAATAAGAAGGATTGGAAGTTGTAAAATTTGAAACATCTGAAAAAGTACCTTCTCCACAGTCATTTTTAGGTTTAACTTTCCAATAGTATTTTGTATTACTTGTTAATGGACTAACAAGTGTATAAAGGTTTGTAGATGCATTTTTATCTAAAACTATGTTAGTAAAGTTAGAGTCAGTTGCTATTTGCACATTATACATTGATGCATTTGAATCTTCTTTCCAGGTTAATGTAGGAGCCAATTCAATATTAGTACTATTATTACTGGGTTTAGTAGTACTTATTTTAGAAAAAGTTGAATCAAAAATAGTTAAATTAACACTTGTATTTTGAGTTAAAGATGTTGAGGTACCAATAGCTTTTACATTGTATTTTTGAGCGCTAGTACCATTTAGTCCACCTATTATCATAGTTACGTTGCCACTTTTATTAATAGTAGTAGGTGAAAATGTAGCAGATGCACCACTAGGTAAATTTTGAGTACTGAAAGATACTGTTTCATTAAAACCGTTTATAAAATCTAAATTTAAAGTATAATTAACAGTATTATTAGTGTTGTTACAAATTGAATTAGTACTTGTAACACTAGAAAAAACAAAAGTAGGTATTGTTGAAACAATTGTAAAATTTGTAGAGTTAACATTGTAAAAAACATTACCAACTGCTTCAATTAATATTCTCGCTTTGGTAGTAGGGTTATTAGGAATTGAAATACTTTGAGATCCGTCATTAGGAGTGTTTTCTATTAAAGTAATAGGAAAGGTAACTCCACCATCTAATGAAAGTTTAATTCGAACATTAGCGCAATTAATAGGAGCTTGATCAGTTGTAGATTTATCCCAAGTAATAGTTTGTGATGATCCGGAATTCCAAGTAACAGCAGTACTAGGAGCAGTTACAATAAAAGGATTAGCATCAGCAACTGTAATTTTTATATCATCTCTTGCACTTGCTCCACCTCCAGAATTATTGTCTCTGACTGTTAATGAAAAATTCATTTCTCTAGCAACAGAGGGTAGAACTTCCCATGAAGAAGTTGTATTACCAACTACGTTTTCTAATTTAGGAAAATATCTATTAGGTGAAGTTTTTGATGGAGAAGATCTAAATAACGGCCCAGCTGTATTTGTACCAACTGGTGGCATTACTGCAATTTCTGTATCAATTTGTTCCCAATTGTAAGTTAAACTTAAAGTTCCATCAGCATCGGTAGCTTTTCCTTTTAAAACAAAAGGTGTTGATTTAGGTATACTAACATTGACTCCAGCATCAGCAGTCGGTGCATTATTCCCTGTATTGGTTATTGTAGCACAAGTAGCTGCAACTTTAATAGTACTCCACATTTCAGCAATACTTACTGAATGGAAATGATCATCACTTTTAAATTGGACATTAGGGGCACATATACCAGCATATCCCATAATAGAAGAACCGCTACCAGGTTCTACTGCCGTAGCTCCATTTCTGTTTCCATTACAAGAATTATTAAAGGTGTGATTAGCACCGAATTGATGTCCAATTTCATGAGCAACATAATCAATATCATAAGGGTCACCAATAGGGTTTGTTCTACCTGTTACACCTCTACCTTT
The DNA here is from genome assembly GCF_964512825.1 of Tenacibaculum halocynthiae. Lineage (NCBI taxonomy): Bacteria > Pseudomonadati > Bacteroidota > Flavobacteriia > Flavobacteriales > Flavobacteriaceae > Tenacibaculum > Tenacibaculum halocynthiae. The sequence goes on from NZ_CAZELG010000043.1 coordinate 85,254, forward strand.
TTGACCAGTAATACAAACAACACCTAAACCAGCAAGACCACCGGCGCCAGTACTAAAAGTATGTCCAATATCATAGTTGCTATTTCCAATTACATTATCACAAATATTTTGACTTTCGGTAATTAATGAATTAGCATTAGAATTTGAAAGATTGTCAGTATTGGCATCAAGAAAAATTAATTTTTCATTGTCACTTACTATTATCATTTTAACAGATAAATCACGTTCATAAACAAGGTTTACACGAGCTATTGTAGTGTTCATTGCAGATAAAATAGCAGCCTTTTTTGTAGCATCAGTGGCTGTTGAAGGAACGCTTTGATTGGTTAAATGAAATTGAGAATACTCTCCAGTAGAAGCTATGGCTATTTTGAAAGTTCTTAATTTTCCATCGTTAGCATTTCTACTTGCAGTTTTATTAGTGTCAGAAGTATGTTTATTTTTTAATTCATCAACTTTACATTGAAAATCATCTCTACTAGAAACAAAGTCTTCTTTTTTGTAAGAAATATAGTTTTTATTGTCTTTGGTTAAAGGGTCGATGTATAAAGTACTAAAGTTTCCAGACATTATCATAACATGAACTCCATCTGTTCCAATACTTATTTTAGCAGTTGCAGAAGGGTCATCAATACCTTTTGCCGAGTACGATTTTATAGAAGGAAATTTTTTTGCAAGTCCATCTTCAAAATTAGAAGATTCAGTAACTAGGTATTTAGAAGTCTTTCCAAATGCATTAGGAAGATCTATAATATTTGAACTTTTCTTAGATTTAGAGTTTAAATGAAAAGTGAAGCTATTTAGATCTAAAGAAAAAATATGGTATTTTTTAGGAGTGTCTCCTCGTTGATATAATTCTGATTTACTTCTTTGATTACCGGATTCCATTTTTTTCCAGTAATTTTGTGCATTAGAAATAGTAGCTAATGACAACAAGAGTAACAAAAGGGTAATTTTTTTCATTTGTTGTTTAATTTTAAAGTTTAAAAAAATGAATTTCTTAAGTAGAGATGGGGATAAACAACGAAAATATGAATAAAAATGTACATGTAAAAGATTTGTTAATAAAAGATTACAAGGAAACTTGGGATTTACAAACAAAGTTGTTAGATGAAATAGTTGCATTAAAAAGAGAGAGAAGGAACGGATCAGTTGATATTGTAACTCCAAATCACTTTTTATTTGTAGAGCATTCTCATGTATATACACTAGGTAAATCGGGAGATTTTAATAACTTATTATTAAATGAAAATCAATTAAAAGAAAAGGGAGCTACATTTTATAAAATTAATAGAGGGGGTGATATTACGTACCATGGCCCTGGCCAAATTGTTGGTTATCCTATTTTAGATTTAGAGAATTTTTTTACAGATATTCATAAATATTTACGATTATTAGAAGAGGCTATTATTTTAACATTAGCTGAATATGGTATTAAGAGTGAAAGAAGTGAAGGGGAAACGGGAGTATGGTTAGATGTTGGAACTCCTTTTGCTAGAAAAATATGTGCTATGGGAATTCGTGCTAGTAGATGGGTAACAATGCACGGCTTTGCATTAAACGTAAATACTAATCTTGGATATTTTGATAATATTATTCCCTGCGGAATTAGAGGTAAAGCTGTTACTTCTATGGAAGTAGAATTAGGTGAGAAAGTTTCTGAAGAAGCTGTAAAAGAAAAAATATTAAAACACTTTAAATCATTATTTGAAGTTAAAGAGTTTATAAAGTAAAAAAAGAGGTTGATTATCAACCTCTTTTTTTTATAATAATAAAAGCTTTTTTTTATTTTTTAGCTTTAATATCAAAAGATATTTCCATTAAATCATTAATGAATTTATCTTTTAAAGCTGCATCAAATTTCTTTGAGCTATAAGTAACACCAAACTCAGTTCTATCAACACTAAAAGTTTCACTTTTTAATGTAGCTGAATCACCATCTTCAGTAACAGTTACAGGAATTGTAATGCTTTTAATAACATCTTTTAATGTTAAATTACCAGTAACGTGTATTTTTCCATCTTTTTTTTCTGAACTAGCTATTACAAATTTAGCGGTAGGGAATTTTTCAACATCAAAGAAATCAGAAGCTTTTAAATGTCCTTCTAACTTTTCTTTACCTTGACCTGCTTCTAAATCAGTACAAGTTATCGTGTTCATGTCAATAGTAAATTCACCAGCTTTTAAAGTACCATTTTCTATATCAAAAATACCATTTTGAATTTTTAAAACTCCATTGTGTGATCCAGTAGGTTTGTTTCCTTTCCAGGCAACAACAGATTCAGCAACGTTTGCTTTGTATGAGTTGATTACATTTTCTACTTTCTTTACATCTTTAACCTCTTCACCAGTAGCTGCTTTTTTCTTGTCGTTTTTACATGAAATAACAGTTAATGCTATAAAAGCAATTGCTAAAATTGATTTCTTCATAATATTGATTTTAATGATTGATTTTCTAATTTAGAACAAATGTAAATAAAAAATAGTTTCCGTGGAGATTATTTTTTAGTTATTAATTTGTTAATAACATAAGATGCTGCTTGTAAGCCAAATGCAGCTGGCATATAACTAATAGTACCATAAAAAGATTTTTTATAATTTGTACCGTCAGTAAGTTTTAAACTATTTGATTTTTGCATTTCTTCAGAATAGACTGCCCTTATACCTTTATCAATGTTATGCTCTTTTAAACGCTTTCTTAAAACTCTAGCCATAGTGCAGTGCTTAGTCTTACCTATATCTTTAATTTTAATTTTTGAAGCATCTAGTTTACCACCAGCTCCCATAGAACTAATAAGTTTTACTTTTTTTCTTTTGGCAGCAATCATTAAATTTAGTTTTGGAGTGATACTATCTATACAATCCATTACATAATTATATTTACTATCTACAATTTCAAAAGCTCTTTCAGGTGAAAGGAATTCTTCAAACACAGTAAGTTCAATATCTGGGTTAATATCTTTAAGTCGTTCAGCAACAATTTTTGCTTTAGATTTGCCTATGGTACTATTTAATGCAGGTAATTGTCTATTAATATTTGTTTTGTCAAATACATCACCATCAACAATTGTCATTTTTTGTACTCCTGCTCTTGCAATAAATTCTGCAGCAAATGAACCAACCCCGCCTAAACCAACAATTAAAATATTTGCCTTTTTAATTTTTTCCAATCCTTCTTGTTGTACTAATAATTCAGTACGTTCTAACCAACTCATACAATAAATATTCTATTAAAATTTTCTGTTATCTTTTGTTTAACTATGCTTAAGTCTTTCTCTTTTATTTGGGCAAATTTATTGTAAATGTTTTTAATAGGTTCATTAGAATCATCAGTTTCTAAAAAAATGTTTTCTACAGGTATTTCTTTTATAGTATTCTGAAGTTTCTCGTTTCTTAAAAAGCTTGCGCCAATTGAAATAATAATATTGTTTTTTATTAAATCATTAGCTATTTGTTTGTTTTTATTGAACCCATGAATAATCCATTGCTGTTGAGGTTTGTATTCTTTTTTAAGATGAATAATATCATTAAAAGCTTTTACACAGTGAATAATTAAAGGTTTGTTATATTTTTCTGATAATAAAATAAGCTTTTTGAAAACGCTTATTTGAAGATTGTAGTTTGTTTTAGATAATTTATCTAAGCCACACTCGCCAATTGCTAAACAATTTTTTGCATATAGTTTTTGTTCTACGTTTTTAAAATCTAATTGGAGGTTATTTTCTGTAATATACCAAGGATGTATTCCAATAGAAAAAGGATTGTTTTTTGGAACAGTATTATTGGGATAGATATTAATTATTGATAAAATCTCAGGACATTGTTTAGTTGCGTGCGTATGAATATCAATAAAATCCATAAAGTTAATTTTATTCTTTATTTTTAGAATCGATAATGATAGTAACTGGTCCATCATTTAGTAATTCAACTTTCATATCAGCTCCAAATTGCCCAGTTTGAACTTTTTTATTTAGGTCGGTCTCTACCTGCTTAATAAATGCTTCATATAAAGGAATTGCAATATCAGGTTTCGCAGCTTTTATATAGCTTGGACGATTCCCCTTTTTTGTAGAAGCGTGTAAAGTGAATTGACTAACAATAATAATATCTCCTTTATTATTTATGATAGATGTATTCATAACACCTTGGTCATCATTAAATATTCGAAGGTTGCATATTTTTTTTGACAACCAACTGATATCATCAGAAGTATCTTCATTAACAATTCCTAATAAAACAAGAAGCCCGTTTTTAATATCAGCAACTTTTTTATTGTTAATGGTAACGCTAGCTTTTGAAACTCTTTGTATTATGGCTTTCATTTATAACTTATTTCCAAATATCTGTTCGATAATTTTCTTCTTCTCCTTCTAGAATTTGTAAATAACTTTTATAACGAGACCAAGATACTTCATCCTTTTCAAGAGCATCTTTTACAGCACATTTAGGTTCATTAATATGAATACAATTGTTGAATTTGCAATTTTGTTTTAATGCAAAAAACTCAGGAAAGTAGTCGCCCAATTCATCCTTATCCATATCAACTACACCAAAACCTTTTATACCAGGAGTATCAATAATTCTAGCATTAAAGCTAAGATCAAACATTTCAGCAAAAGTAGTAGTGTGTTGACCTTGTTTGTGTTGTTCTGAAATTTCCTTAGTTTTTAAATTTAAATCTGGCTCAATAGCATTTACTAAAGTTGTTTTTCCTACTCCTGAATGACCTGCAAACATGCTAACTTTATCAAGCATTAGCTCTTTTATGAGGTCAATATTTTTATTCTCTTTAGCAGACACTTCAATACATTTATAACCTATAGCTTCATATATATCTTTTAAATATAATATTTCAGCCTTTTGATCTATTTGATAAGCATCAATTTTATTAAAAACTAAAACAACATTTATTGAGTATGCCTCAGCAGTTACTAAAAAACGATCTATAAAAGTGGTGAAAGTAGGCGGATTGTCTATTGTGATTAACAGAAAAACTTGATCAATATTCGCAGCAATTACGTGAGTTTGTTTTGATAAGTTTACTGATTTTCTAACAATATAATTAGTTCGTTCTTTAATTTCAGAAATTACTCCAGTTTCATCATCTGTTTTAGCTTCTAAATTAAACTCAACAATATCACCTACAGAGATAGGATTCGTACTTTTAATACCTTTCATCCTAAATTTTCCTTTAATTCTACATTTATGAAAAGTATCTTCAGACTTTACCCAATACCAACTTCCTGTAGATTTATAAACCGTTCCAATCATATAACAAAGATGAGAATAAAAAATGAATGTAAATAGAGTTATTTTTGCATCAAATCACCTACTTTTTTAGCAATTGAGCCTCGTTCTCCAACTCTAACAATCATAAATATAATTTGCGGAATTAATCCAGTGTTTATAATAATAGATGCTTTTTGTGCAACTTTTTCATCTCTTTCTTTAATTGATTGTAATTTATCTTTTTCTGGAGTAGAGGAAAGCTTTACTGCAAAATTCCAAGCACCATCTCTAGCTAATTTCATGCTAAAATCAATTAAAAAGCTGTCAATTTTATGAGTAAACTTTAGTATTTTTTTTAAAAAGGGCCAAATTGTACTTAAGTCTTGTTCTACTTCGTTTACTAAAGAAGATAAAATTACGTTTATTTTATTGAAATCACCTTTAAGATTATCTATTGGTTGGCCTTCAGAAACTTGAGCTGCGGCAATACCTAAATCTAAATTTATATGCGCATTCATTCCTATTAGTAAATGTTGTAAAACAATAGGCCAGTATTTTGTAGAGATGCTAAATGCTTTTTCCCATGATGCACTTATTGGTTTGTTTTCTTTGTAATCATAATACGCCGTGATGTATCTTTTAGCAAAAATGACATCTAATTTTTCCATTCGTTTTCCATCTTCGAAGAAATTTTCAGAAATACCTTGTTTAACTTTTTTAGTTACTTTAAGGTAGAGGGCAGCAAAATAGCCTAAAGTACTTTCATTTTTAATAGCATCTTCAATGATATTTTGTAATGTTTCAATTACATCATCTATAGTTTCAATTGGTGGCATTTTAATATAAGTTTGGTTGTGTTGAAATTACAAAAAAAACACAAATAAAAAGGTTGCCTTTTGGGCAACCTTATAGCATTTATTAACATTAAAATAGATGTTATCCTTTAATGATTTTTTCTTGATGATTTATACTCTCTTGGTGAATTGCTTTAAACATTTTTAAAACAAACTCTTCACTCAATCCTCTTCGTTCTCCTTCTAAAATCATATTTCCTAGAATTTCATTCCATCGCTTAGATTGAAGGACAGCTACATTCTTTTCTTTTTTTAGTTCCCCAATTTTGTCAGCAATTGTCATTCTTTTTCCAAGCATGTCAATCAATTGATTATCGGTAATATTTATTTGAGCTCTTAGGTTATCAAGAGACTCTCTATAGGTTTGATCGGTAGTTGTTTCTTTTCTAACACGTAAGTCGATCATCATTTGCTTTAAAGTATCTGGTGTTACCTGTTGGGCGGCATCACTCCATGCATTGTCTGGATCAATATGAGTTTCTATCATTAAACCATCAAAATTTAAATCTAAAGCAGTTTGTGAAACATCAAAAACCATATCTCTTTTTCCTGTAATATGAGAAGGATCGCAAATTAAAGGTAAATCAGGAAATCTGTTTTGAAATTCAATAGCTAATTGCCATTCTGGAATGTTTCTATATTTCGACTTTTCATAGGTAGAAAAACCTCTATGTATAGCTCCTAGGTTTTTAATTCCTGCTGAGTATAAACGTTCTATTCCACCTAGCCATAAAGCTAAATCTGGATTAACAGGGTTTTTTACTAAAACTATTTTATCGGTACCTTGAAGAGCATCAGCAATTTCTTGCATAATAAACGGACTAACTGTAGAACGGGCACCAATCCAAAGCAAATCAATATCGTGTTCTAAGGCTAGTTTTACGTGAGCAGCATTCGCTACTTCAGTACAGGTTTTCATTCCTGTTTCTTCTTTTACTTTTTGTAACCACTTTAAACCTAAAGCGCCAACACCTTCAAAATTACCAGGTCTTGTTCTTGGTTTCCAGATTCCAGCACGGTAATAGTTTACATCAGAATCTTTTAATTCATGTGCAATTTTTAAAACCTGATCTTCGGTTTCTGCACTACAAGGCCCTGCTATTACTAGTGGATGAGCAAGATTCATATCATCCAACCATGTTTTTAATTCTTTTGTATTTTCCATTTTACTTGTTGTTGTGGCTTTTAGTTTATGCCGTTTAAAATTTGTTTTATATGATTTGTACTTTCCATTTCTTGATAAATTTCTGCAAAATTATCTTGAAGCATGAGTTCTTTAAACTGTTGTAAGTTTTGAATATATTCTTCCAATGTTTCTATAACATTAGTCTTGTTTTGCTCAAAAATAGGAGCCCACATTGCAGGTGAACTTTTAGCTAAACGTACAGTTGAAGCAAAACCACTCCCTGCCATATCAAAAATATCACGCTCATTTTTTTCTTTTTCAATTACTGTTTTTCCAAGCATGAAAGAACTTATGTGTGATAAATGAGAAACATAAGCAATGTGTTTATCATGTGATTTAGGATCCATATAACGAATACGCATTCCAATTTTTGAGAAAATATCTAATGCTTTTTCTTGTAGCTTAAAAGCTGTTTTTTCTACTTCACAAATAATGTTTGTTTTGCCTCTGTATAGGTTTTTAAGAGCCGCCTTCGGTCCAGAAAATTCAGTTCCTGCTATTGGATGGGTAGCTAAAAAGTTTCTTCTTTTTGGGTGGTTTTTTATGATTTCACAAACGTCTTCCTTAGTAGAGCCTACATCCATAACTAATGTGTTGTCAGAAATTTCATCTAACACTTTTGGGGTTAATTTAAGAGAAGTATCTACTGGTACAGAAATAATAACAATATCTGCATTATTTAAGTCGCTAAACGCAGCTTTCTGTTGAATAATTCCAATTTCCAAGGCTTGATTAAGATGCTCTTCATTTGTGTCTATTCCGTAAATAATCACTTCATTAAATTCATGTTGAATATCTAGTGCTAAACTTCCACCTATTAATCCTAATCCTATTACAAATACGTTCATTCTAAAATCGAGTTATTGCTTCTTTAATCTTTTCTTCGGGTACACATAATGAAAATCGAATGTATCCTTCACCTTGGCTTCCAAAAATTGTTCCTGGGGCAACAAATATGTGTTTGTTATGTAATAAATCGTCAACTACTTTTTCCGATTCTTGGCCTTCAGGTAATTTAGCCCAAACAAACATTCCTGAAGTATTTTTGTTATAAGTACAGCCTAATGTGTCAGCTATTTTGAAAATTAATTGTTGTCTTGATTGGTATATTTTATTTTGTTCCTTAAACCATCTATCGTCAAGTTCTAGTGCTTTTATAGCTCCTTTTTGAATACCATAAAACATACCAGAATCCATTTGAGTTTTTACTTTTAAAACTTCGTTTAAAAAATGTTGATTACCAATTAATTTACCAACTCTCCAACCTGCCATGTTGTATGATTTACTTAAGGAGTTTAACTCAAGTGCTATATCTTTAGCTCCTTCAACTTGCAAAATACTTTTTGGAGTATCGTTTAATATGAAGCTATATGGATTATCATTTACAATTATGATATGGTGTTTTTTTCCGAATTCAATTAATTGTTGATAGGTTTCTTTTAAGGCTTTTGTACCTGTAGGCATATGAGGGTAATTTACCCACATTAATTTTACGTTTGTTAAATCAAATTTTTCTAACTCATTAAAGTTAGGTTGCCAATTGTTAGTAGCGTCTAATTCGTAAAAAACCGATTTAGCTCCTACTAGGTTGGTCACTGAACTATATGTAGGGTAACCAGGGTTTGGAATTAAAACATGATCACCTTCATTTAAAAAAGCTAATGAAATATGCATAATCCCTTCTTTACTTCCCATTAAAGGAAGAATTTCGTTGTCAGGGTTTATAATAACATTATACTTAGCCTTGTAAAAATTGGCAACAGCATTTCTAAATTCAGGTAAGCCCTGGTAACTTTGGTATTTATGAGCACCTACATCTGTTAAGCTATCTTGAATAGCTTTTATTACAGTAGAAGGTGGTTGTAAATCTGGGCTACCGATTCCCATATTTATTATTGGCTTTCCTTCAGAGGCTAATTGCCTTACTTCTTTTAATTTTTTTGAGAAGTAGTATTCTTGTACGGTTTCTAGTCTTTTTGCTGATTGAATCATTTTCTTCCGTTTTTATAAGCTCCTAAAACTTTAAATTCTTCTGCCATTATTTCTATAATTGCAATTGCTTTTTCATAATCTTTATAACTATCAAAAGTTACATCAACAAAGAATGAGTATTTCCAAGGTGATTCTATAACTGGTAATGATTGTATTTTTGTTAAATTCATTTTACAATCGCTTAATACATTTAAAATAGTTGCCAAACTTCCTCTTTTATGATCTAATTGAAACTTAAAAGAAGCTTTGTTTATTTGGTCAATACCATTGTTAGGTTTTTCTGTTTGAATAATTACAAACCTAGTTGAGTTGTCTTTCATGGTTTGTATTTCATCTTCTAAAACATCTAAACCAAAAATTTCAGCGGCTAATTTAGGTGCAATTGCTGCAACTCCTTTTAATTGTTCTTTTGCAATACGTTTAGCAACTTCAGCTGTATCTACATCTTCAACTAATCTAATGTGCGGATGTTTTTTAAAAAACTCTTTACATTGTAATAAAGCCATTGGATGTGAGCATACTTCTTTAATTTCTTCAATTTTTTGACCCGGTAAAGCCATTAAATGATGATGGATATTTAAGTACTCCTCTCCACTTATGTGTAAATTATTAGAGTCGATTAAAGCGTAATTAGGTATAATAGAGCCAGCAATTGTGTTCTCTATAGCCATAACAGCTTTATCTGATGTTTTATTTAATAAGCAATCTACAAGAATATCAAAAGACAAACATTCTTCTAACTGAACATCTTTCCCGTAAAAATCGCGAGCTACTTTATGATGATTAGAACCTTCGGCTCCTTGAATGGCTATTTTTTTCATTTTAGTGTAAAAAAAAAGCCTCGATGTTATCGAGACTTTATGGTTATAATATTTTTTTGTTATTTAAATATATGATATAAAGTCTCTGCTCTTACTAAAATAGTAAAAGAAAAAATAGAAACCTTGCCATACGTTTTGTAACATTCTTTGTGTCTTTAATTTGTATGTGACAAATCTTAGAAATTAATTTTACATAACCAAACTTTTGTGTAAAAAAAAACCTCTTCAATAAAAATTGAAGAGGTTTTTCGGTCTGGACGGGACTTATGAATTGTTTTCTAAATACTTGATTTTAATAAACTTGTGACTTGACCCTGTTTTTAAAGTAGACATAAAGTGGTCTTTTTTTTATTTTTATATGAGTTTTTAATAATATTTTCTAATCATTAATTTAAAGGCTAATTCCATTCTCAATATCCTTCTCTATATTTTTGATTATTTTTTCTATATCTTTTGAAAGATTATCATTGCTTTTTTTGTTTAAAAAATCAATAAAGTTATTTAATCCTGTTTCTATAAATTTAATTTTATACGGATTAAATTGTTGAGTTAAATTACCTACACTATTACTGACCTTTATAGCTCCTTGAATAATTTCATCTTTATTTTCGTTAGAAAAGATAGTAGCTAAAAAATTATAGTCAAGATTATTAATTCCAATTTCAATAAATTCTTTCAGATTTTCACTTAAATACTCTTTAAACAAGTTAGATATCTCTTGATAATAAAGGTAAAAATTTAAATCTGTAAACGAGTATTCTACACACCAATGTAAAATATCAATTACACTTGATAAATTCTTCGTTTCTTTTAAAAAGTTACTAAATAACGTTATTAATTTTTCTTTAACGTACTCTTTATCGATAAGTTCTAATTGTTCAATGGAGTGGTTTTTGTTTCTGATAAGATGTGGAGATTTGATTTTGAGTTCACTCCCTTTGTTATTTGTATAGTGTATATTTAACTCTCTTAAAAACAAGCCTAATCTATTGTCTATTTTTACAAAAACAATAGTATTCAAAAGAGTTTTTAGTTCTTTTTTATTGATTCCACTTTCTGCGTTTAGCGCCCACGCAAGTACACTTACAATTTCTGTTGAACTTATTTCTCTAATTATATTATTATTTATGAGTAAAAAAAGCTCTTTAAAACCTTTAAGGTTTTGTAGGTTTTCCCTTTTTATAATTTGATTTTTAATGTCTTCTAAATACTCTATTTCATTATCATCATTTTTAATATCTTCAATTAGTTTTTCTACTTTAAAGTTGTCAATAGCTTCAATTATTTGGCTGTAGTTTAAGCTATCATTGAATATGTTATTATTTAGATAAATAGGTAAGTATCGTTTTTGATTTATTCTAATTTCTTGCCCTTTCCTGTGTTTATTAAAAAGTTCGTCTAAAACTGTATTTATAACTATAGAATCTATATTGTTTAGAGGTGTTTTACTAAAAATTTCGCTATGTACTTTTTTGTATTTTTCATTATTAAATATTAACTCATTTCCATTTTGAGTTGTTAACCATTGTGATATTATTTTATCATTAAATAACTCATACATCCAAGGGTATTTAAAAATTAATAAATGGAATAATATGTAGTCATAGATATTTATGTTGGATAATTTTTCTAGAATTTGAAGATTAAAAATTAACTTATTGTAAAATTTTTTAACATCTCTAATAGAATCAAAAAACAAACTAGGATTTAAAGAAGTTTTTTCTACATTATTATCAGTATTTACGTTTATGACATTATCAATAGAAATTTCAGGGAAATTAGATTTTGAAGAAAATATACTTTGGGTATGAGTTGGATCAAATCTGTTAGCTAAGTTTGTATTCTCGGTTTTGTTATAATATAAAGTTTCTATTAATTTTTCTTTTTTCTTTTCATCTAAAATATTATTGCTGGTTTTTTTAATGTAGTTTACAAGAGCTTCTAAAAAATTTTTTTCATTTTGTTCAGGTAAGTTAATCTCTAAATTGAAAATTTTATCTAAATACCCTGCTTCTAATTCTCCTTTTCTTTCTAAATAGCTTCTATCTAGACCACAAATAAAGATTATATTATTAAAATTCGCTATATTTCTAAGTAATCTAATAGCTTCATTTATCTCTTCTTTGTTTAATCTATCTAGGTCATCTACAAAAACGATTATTTGTTTACCTGTATCTTTAACATTTTTTTGAATATTAAGATAAAAGGAGTTGATTGATGGAGTATCGGAAAATAATGTTTGAGATATTTGTTTTAGCCCTTTACTATAGGTATTATCTTCTAGTGCCAATAAGCTATTTAAATATTTTTGTATCGAATCACTTGCATTTTGATTGTATTTTGATAATTTTTCGCTTAGAAGTCCAAAAAAATTATTTATAATAGTTTTTTCGTCTTGATGTTGCCAAGCATTGAAATCAAATAGAATTAAATCTTTGTTTTTTAAGATAAGTTTCTTTTTAAGTCTATTTAAAAAAGATGTTTTTCCTTTCCCCCATTTAGCATTTATACCTATAACGAAAGCAACTTCAGGGTAAAATCCATCTATAGATTTTACTATTTTGTCTATTACTTTTTCATTTTGAACTGAATCTGTTCCATTTAATGGTAAATCCTCTTTTAAATATATTGAAGGTGTATTGTTCTTTGCCTTTGTAAAAATATTTTTAAGAAAAACAAGAAGTGAAAATGCTGGAAGAAGAAATATTACATCAGAATAATATAGGTTCAAATTATTTAACCATGAAAGAGGAAACGAGTTTATTGTATGAAAATCTAAATATTTACTCTTTCTTAAAAAAATATATATTACACTAATATATACAGTCCAAAAATACCAGTACCTAGAAAGTCTGTAGTTAAGTTTAATAACATTATAAAGAATAATAATGAAAACTATTGTGAATATTAAATAAATCCAATTAATTGTTTTTTGTATTTCAATAAAATCACTTTTTGGTACACTAATATTTGTACCTAAAAATCGAGAAAACTTCCCTAAAAACAACAAGTTTATTGTTATTAATAAAAAGCCAAGTAATAAAACTTTTTTATTTTTGAAGAGAAACGAATATGAGTTAATATACAAGCGCTTAAAAAAATTAATTTTCGTCTTCATAAAATATTTTATAGAATTTCCTTCCTTTTTCATCTATTCCTTTTTCAATTAAATCTCTATTTCCATGTATATATATATGGAAATTTTTATCTAGTTTTAAAACACGTTTAAATGCTTTTGCCTGTTTTTTTACAGCTTGTGTAGATATTTCAAAAGTGTTAGAAATATCTAAATCGTTTTCTTTTTGAAATGATTGATTATAATTGTCAAAAGATTCAATTAAGTTATCATCTCTAAATACTTTTTCTTCAAAGTCTTTTTTGTCAAAACTTTGGTGAGTTTTAAAATAATCTACAGAACGATTTAAAAAGTCTATTTGATCAGCTTTACTTATTTCAAAATCTTCTTGAATGTGCTTTGTTAAAAATTGTTTAGTAATGCCTAAGAATTGATTAGTTTGATGAAAATCGTTTTTTAAAGATTGAATACTCAAAAAATCATTTTTCCAATATTGAGCATTCAAACGATTAGTATTATCTACGATTGAAACAACATAGCCATCTTCTTTTTGGATATTAAAAATTAAGCAACCTTTATCTAGTTTGTTTATATTAATTCCTTTTTTACTATCAATTTCAAAACCATTATGAATTTTATCTACTTCTAAAAAAGTATCTTTATTTTCAGATTTAAAGAAACCAATACAATCTACTATTTCATTATTTAGTGTACAGTTTTCAAAATAAGCAATGCATAATTCTCCTCCTTTAATTTGTGGATGGGTACTTTTATCATATAAATATCGACCTATGTTTTTTGATTGTTCAATAAAATTATTAGGGTTGTCAAAGGTGGATTCAATAAAACGGTATACAGGGTTTAAGTCCAGATTTGTAGAAAATTCAAATTTGAATAATTCATCAAATTTGAAACTGTTAATAATTAAATGATTTAAAGAATCATTTATTTTTTTAAAATCTGTTAAAGAATCGGACAAGCTAACACCATCTCCATTATTTTTATTTCCAATAAAATGAATTACGAACTTATTTAATTCTCCTAAAGTCATCATGGCTCTTTAAGAATTAAAAATTTCATTTGGAATTAACCCTTTATTATTAACAAATTCTTCGACTAAATGAAAGTGAGTTAATCGATTGTTTATCCAATATTCTTTAGGGGCGTGCTCAACCATAAAAATTTGAAAATAATTTTCGTTGTCAACTGTTATATGTTCTATAAATGAGTTTAAAAGTGTAAACGCATCAATTAATTTTGTCTTATCATCATTGTCACCACTTCCATAATATGGAATACTTGGTTGGTCTATAAATAGAAATTGAGGTACATGTATTTGTCCTACGTTTAACATATGCTGGTGAAACCCTAGATAAACACATAAATGTAAAAACATATAATTAGATTTACTCCCAATATTGGTTAAGGGAAACAATTGCCCAGGAGGATGTAGTTTTAAACTCATGTCATTATCATCAAATTTGGTCAGATAATCGCTGTATTTTAGTGTGGTTAGTTTATTGAAGTTTTGCTGAATACTTGAATTTAAGTTATCTTTCATTATGCTCTTTAAACTCTCATTACTTTTAGGTATCTCTATTAAATCTGTTTTTTCATCATTTAATTTATTGAGTTCTATATTATCAATAGGTTTAATAGTTGGTTCTTTCGGTAGTTGTTCAAATGCATTTTTAATTTCTCCAAAACGAATAAAACTTTGACTTTCTTTTACATAGTCATCTTTTAGTTTTTTAACTTTTTGTATTTCTTCTTCAATATTTTTTATCTGCTTGTCTAGCTCTTTTACGTCTCCTTTAACTTCAATTGGAGGAATTGTTTTTTTAGATAAACCATTTTTTATTTGATTTAATGAATCTGATAAAGTTTCAATAAATAATTCTGTTTCTCTAGAATGTATAAGTTGATTTGATAATTTAGTATTTAAAAATTCTATAGGTTGTAGACTGTCTTCCGACTTTTTTAAATTTCGTTTATACTTATTATATTCTTTTTGATATTGATTTATGGCATTTATTTGAAGACGAATTTCAGTTCTTTTTCTATTTAATTTATCTAAATCATTAAATAATTTTGTGTTTTTAACTATTGCTTTTTTCTTTTCTATTATTGATTTTATTTCATTAATAGCATCATCAATATTGTCAAATGTTTTGGAGTATTCAATAAATTCAAATTCTTTACACTTAGTTATAATTTTAAGAATATCTTCATTAAACTTTTTAATGTTTTTTTCATTTGAATTATGTTGCCTTTTTATAGCTTTAAGAGATTTGTTTATTTCCTTTAATCTTTCTTCAGCTTTGATATTTTTCATTCCGTCAATACCTATAACCAAATCAAAAATATGTTTCAAAGCTTTGTCATATTCTTCTTTCCCATAGAAAGAAGTATCAAAATATGTTTCAGATACGCCAATAACATCTTCTGTAAGTGAATTAAATAACAAGAAATGTCTATATGATATATTAAAAGAAACGGCTCCAGAATCCTTGCCAAAAGGAAATCTAATAGAGTCTGTAACCCCAAACTCTTCATCAAGGATTGACTTTATTTCAGAGATTTCTTTGTTAGGCTTTATAGTATTAAGAAACCCTCCAAAATTGAAACATACATCGGAAGAAACAGCTCCACTTTGTGGGGTTCTCCTGACTATAGATATTTGTTTTTCATTAATAGTGAAATTGATTCCAAACCATGCTACCTTTTCATTAATAGTATTTGCTACTTTGGTTCTCCCTGATAACAGGCAGTAGTCTATTATACTCCAAAAACTTGTTTTTCCTGTATCGGAATCTCCAGTAATTACATTTATTTTGTTTGGTAAAAAATGATAACTCTCAGTAGAATCTTCATCATTATTAAACCATAATTTTATTTCATGAAGAATGAATTTCATAATTGAATTCTTAATATTTTATAAAGTTGTTCAGTTGAGCATTTTTCTATTATGCTTAAAAAGTAAGGGATGATTTTATTAATTTTATTAAATCTATCACCTAGTAAGATATTTTCAAGATTAAGATCAGAATCATTATTAATTACTTTTTGGTTTTGAAAGGATATTAGCCCTCCATTATAAAGCATTTTTAGTGAGTTAATTGAGACAGGTAATAATGAGAGGTACCTTTTATTAAAAGATGTGAAAATATGTGGTTTTTCATCAATTAAATTTTCCAATTCTATATGATTTCTATTGTTTGATAGATAATTAACAGTCCTGTCGTCGAGTAAAAAAGGTAAGACTAATGAAATACGAGCAATATCAATTGTTTTGGTTTCATTTAATAAGGACAAAAAAATACAGCTAGCAATAGCTTCATTATTATATACATAGTATATTTCTTTCATTATAATTGTTTTTTGTATTTTTTCTCCCAATCAAGGTGCCAGCCTATTTCTAATTCATTTGATAGAGCATAAAAATGACCATTGCTATGTTCAATACTTAGTGGGTGAATTCCGTTAATAATTAGTTCTTTTCTTCTAATAAAATCAACTAATTCGATTCCTAAATCTTTAATCTTTTCTTCAAAAGACTCAATAGGAGCTCCGTTATTTATTTGTTTGTTTATTTTTCTAAACTTTGATTTAAACTCATTAGCCCAATATTCTATACTGCTCTTTTTGAATTCTTCTGCCTCAGTAAATAGAATAAAGTTTTCCTCCTCTGTCCAGTAAGTGAAGTCATTTATAAATTTAAGCATGTGAGTAGTGTATTTTTTAATATCATTAGAGCCAATCTGTGTTTCTTCAATGTCTAACAATTGCTTAACAAATGTTTGGTTTTCGATATTTTCAGGTAGGATTATAGGGAAGTTTCTAGAAGGTAGAGGTGTTTTTTCATTGGCTATTTTAAAACACTTCCCAAACCTTTTATTAAAGTCTTGAAACGAAATTTCGAATTTATTTTTATTTTTAATTTCAAGGTATTTGGCAGCCTGTAAGTTTGAATATAAATTATTATAGATAATCTCTACAAATTTTTCTTGTCTAACGTTTTGTAGAATTCTATTTTTTATTTTTTTAATTATTTCATCAACACTAGTTTCTATATCTAGTTTTTTTATAAAAGGCTTTAATTTTCGTTTGCCCATTTTTAAGAAAGTATTAATATACTTTTTTAGGGTCTTATCTGTAGTTTTATTTTTTAATTCTTTTGCTCTTTCAAAAATAAGATTAACATTTTCAGATTTTTTAAAATTACGGATAGCCTCTACAAAATCATTATTTCCTTCATTTTTATTAGTAACCAAAATAAAAGAATGTTTTTCTATAAACTTGCTATCTGCTTGAATAAAAGTAATCCAATTATTTAATGTTTTCCATAAATCAATATCTAGTTCAGTTAAGTTTTTGATATTGCCAATAGTGTTTTTTTGTACGGAGTGTTTTGCTTGAAACAAAACGGTAGAGCCATCTGATTTATCTATATGTACATCATCCTTTACTTCAAAACCTACTTTTTCTCCAACTTTTAGTTCAAGAGCTAGATACATGAAGTAATAAAATTGATAATCAAAACCTATTGATTGAGGTCCAGCAGTGTGGTCTTCTAATTTTTCTTTAGCCATATATTATTTACGGGGGGTAATAATAACTTTATCTTTTCATTTCCAAATATATATAAAATTTCATGAAGTATAATTAATTTAATTACAAAGAAAAGCCTCTGTAAAAAGAGGCTTTATTAAAAGAAATCAATAACTTAATTATTTACCCCATATTTTGCAATCATTTAATCCGATATATAAATTAGCGGTTAAGCCATCACAAATACCAATAACTGTAATTCTTTGCTCTTTTCTTAAAGCAGCTACAACGTTTTTATCATTAATGGAGCATTTAATTGTAGTAAAATCATAACGACTACCAACTTTTAAATCCACACTAACTTTACCCCAAACTTCACTTATGTCAGAAACAATGCCTGTAATGGCTAGTTTTTTACTTTTATACTTTTTGTCAGCAGCTATTTCGTTTTCATTATAAGCTCTGTATAATTGATTAGCCGTAAGTTCTGCATCTACGTTTAACACATACGAACTTTTAGGATAAACCTTTCTAACATGCTTTGTGTATCCTTTTAAGGTTGATATAAAAGGGAAAGAATGAGTTTGGTTATTTTTTAAAGGAAACCAAGAGCTAACCGAATTGTTAGCTTCATATAGCTTGTTTAAGAATGTTTCGTTGTTAGGTTGAAGTAAAGTAAACACTCCTGTCATATCATATGCTTTTTCAATGCTTTCTGATTGATTAGTTTCTGAGTTGTATACTTTACTAGGTTTGCCAAATAAGCTATACTTTTTCTTATATCTATCGAAAACTTCAACCACCTCAGCAGGTATACCCCCTTTATTTGGAGTTGCTAGTTGAATGGTAGAAATAACAAACTTCATTTTATCAGAACCATTTTCGGATTTTTCAACTTGATTAACCAAAGGTTCTTCTAATGTAAATGCTTCTTCGCCTTTACTATCCTTGTAAATAGCTCTTGTTCCATTGTTTAATAAAGTAAGGAGAGGAAGGTACTCAATGGAAACGACTTTATCAGTTACTAATGTTTTATAAGTTTGAGTAGATTCTAAATTGCTTAAAGTATTTTCTCGTAGCTGTTTAAATCTGTCAGGTAATTGTTTTACGTTTTTTAATGTTTTTTGATTGTAGTCAGAGTACTTAGAGGAGTTAATTCTTGATATAAAAGAATTAGTAGATGTTGTAGAAGAGTTGTTTTTAGAGTTTATAAAACTTCCTGAAATAATAAATATTAATAAGTAGGCTCCATATCTAAGAGTTTTATTGTTCCAAGGTTTAAAACTCTCTTTAATTTTGGAAGAAATCGTTGGGTAGAGTAGTACCCCTAAAAGAATGAATAAAATAGCAGGAATAAAATCTTTACGAATAAGACCACCTAAGCCTGATAATAAAAATAATACAGAAACAATTTTTTTAACTGTGTTCATAGAACTGAATTTTAAAGAGCTTCAGTCCCAAAAGCTATGGTTAAATTACAGAAAAAAGCGTGGGTACTGTAGCTTACTGCAACTGAGGTACTGGTATACCCGATACACAAATAAACTAAGCCCACGCCAAAGCATGAGCATTAGGTCTATTCATCTCGTGTATCTTTAAATTACCAGTTTTCAGTTACAAGAATAAATAGCTAACGCTAATTAATATTTTTCAAGAGTTCTTTTATACTCTTATATATTTTGTTTTAGTACAAATTAAATTTTGCACTACATCAAAATTACGAATTAATTGCTAAACTTTGATTTTTAAATCTATCATAAAGTATTAAAACTTGCGAAGCTGAAAATTCTTTACCTCTTCTAGTTTTATACCCATTGTCATTGAGTTGATTTGCAATCTTTCTATAGCTGAGATTTTGATTATCTCTTAGTCCGACAATTGCAAGTGTAGCCATTTTATTTTGTGAATTGTTTAAAGCATTTCTTTTTATAGCCTCTGTTCCTTTTTGTCGGGCTTCTGCGGTTAGATTTTGAGGAGAACCAAGTTTGACACCTTTTTTCACTAACTCTGCTAATGCTAGCTTTGTTCGTTTACTGATTAACTCTCTTTCTTCTTGTGCTAATACTGCGAGTATTCCAATTGTTAGTGAATTAGCATCAGGCATATCAGCACAAACAAAGTTTACATTGCTTTCCTTTAGCATGTATATAAACTTAACATTACGAGAGAGTCTATCCAATTTTGCTATTAAGAGAGTCGCATTTTCATATTTGCAATGTTCAATAGCTTTAAGAAGCTGAGGACGTTTATCTAGCTTCGCACTTTCGATTTCTTGATATTCACATAGTAATTCATCATTTGAAGTAATAAAATGGCTTACAGCTGATTTTTGAGCCTCTAACCCCAAACCCGAGTTCCCTTGTTTGATGGAGCTGACTCTATAGTAACTTATATATATCATTTTTTGTAACGTTTCTTAGTTGGACGTTTGTGAGTTTTAACGCTATGAATGATAGCCTCTATGTCTTCCTTTTGTCGATAGAAAGAATTTGATAGCTTTAGTATTACCTTGAGTTATTAATTTAAAAAGTGCTGCTTCTGATTCATCTAATCGTATTTCGTTTACTTCATCAATTGCAGCCATATACTTTTTATCGTTTTTAATCCATCTATAGTGAGTAGAACGATTAATACCTACAATTTTGCATGACCTAGCAACGTTGCTGTATGTCATGTACATAGCCTTAACCATATTTTTTTTCTTAATTCTTGTAGATAAATTACTTTCGTTAAAATTTAAGTTTTGTGAAAAATGTTGCATTTTGTCTAGTTTATTTTGTGTTACTCCAAAATTTTGCGATTGATTAAATCTACATCCTCATTTAGTATATCAATAGGATGTTCCCAGTATCTATAACCATTGTAGTAAAATACTCTGTATAGAATGCCGTCAAAAACCTCAGGCTTTCCGAAAAATCGAATATGTGAGACTAAGTGTAAAAACAGTTGATTATTACCGAATTTCTTTCTTAAAGTATAGAAATGTGGATTTTTAGGCATTGTTTTAGCAAAAATCCATTCACAAGATTCTAGTGTTTTTCCCACAAATTCATCGGTCAAATTATAATGCCCTCTAATTTTATACTCGTCACATTTCCAAAGCTGTTTTTGAGATGTTAGAGAGGTTTTTGTTAGTTCCGTGACACTAATGTTGTTTTGAGCTAAATAGAAGCTTAAAATGTGTCTGTAGCAAAACTCATTATTTAATCCGTACCCTAGTAGAGCTACTTTAGATTTGTTGTGTTTAACAAGGAGGAAGGTAATGGTAGTTTGTATTCGCTTTATTCCTAATCTTTCAAGATTGTCTTTATACAAGAGATAGCAAGCGTAGTAATCTTTAGCTTTCTGATTGTAATAGAACCTATAGGTGTTTAAGCCTCTTATTCGTTTTATATTTTCTTTTCCTGTATAATCCCCGTAAACTTTACCTGTTACGCTAATACAGAGGTAATTTTGCTTTAACAGCTCCGCTGTATGTACAAACGGAGCTGTTATAATAGTTGTATCTTTTATCATTACTAAAGATACGAAATTTTAAGGTTTAATGAAAGAGTTGGTTGTGTTTTTAAATGCTTGTGTTATTTTACTTTCAAGTTCCTCTAAAAAAGGAGTTTCCATAATTGCCTTTTCATTGTCTGCTATACTTTTTACTCTGCTTTTTACCTTACTTATAAATGAAGCATTCTTATTTGTATCAGCCAATGCTGCATCAATCATTTTACAAGTTTCTTCAACATTACCAATAGATTTAATACCTTCACTAGCTAGTAATTTATCTATATCTGATGGTTTGTTAATGTTATTGGGAATAAACATTGTTTTTTGTTCTTTGTAAATCTCCTTATAATCATTGTACCAGTACTGTATAAGTTTATTGTAAATTTTGTCATCAAATAAATCTTGGAGAGTAAGAGTCTTTTTTCCTAATTTTTTGGCAATTTCCTTTAGGAACTTGTTGTGGTATTGAGCCTCGTACCTTAAATATTCCCCGTCTTTAAACTTTATAGGTTTATTCTTTCTTTCTTTTTTAGACTTGTTGTAAAATAATAGTGTTTTGTACTTGGATATAGAATTGTAGTATAATGTGTCCTTAAAAGGAGTACTTTTCATTAAGTGTTTGTGCTTACCAAGTACTTCAAAATAAGAAGCAGGATTGTGTGACATTCTAGCTGTAGTTTGTAAGTCTAGTCGTCTAATTGCTCCGTTGAAGAGGTTTATTTCTGATTTCTCTTGTAACTCTAGCAGATAATTCCGTAGTTCCTCTTTTCTTAGTGTATAAAAATTACTTCCATAAATTTCCATTACAGGATTAAGTGTAAAGCGTATGTAGTTTTTGTAAACCCTTACTTCTATATTATTGTTGTTCGCTAGTTTTCCTGTGCTATAATTAACAGTTCCAGTGTCGTCTGACACGTTTAGTATTTTATTTGTTAGCTTTAGCTTGTTGTCTAAGCTAATAGAATAGGGTAGGTCAAAAACAAGTTTATCTACGCCTATTGAATTTCCATTTTTTGGAAATGGTTTCATATTGTTATATAGAAGTGAGGTGTTCATGGTAGTTTTTTGTTAGCTTTTCTTGCTATCTACCATTGAAGAGATAAGTTCTTTTTTGCTGTAATATAATTTAGAACCAAGTCTCTTTTCTGAAATCACTCCTCGTTTAACATAACTTCTTAATGTAGGTAAGCTAATGCCTAAAAAGAATGCAGCTTCATTTCTTGATAATAATTCATCATTAATACTGGATTTTTCGTTATTGATTTTGCTAATTTCTTCTTTAAATACGGAGCTAACAATTTGTTTTAACTCCTTTATATCTATATTTTGTAGTTGTATAATATTATGTGCCATAAAATATGTTTTTATACTTTAAGGCAAGATTAATTGATATTAACGATTAAGTAGTTTGGGTAAAATTTGGATGTGTTTGGAGCCGTTAAATTGTATTAATTACGGGTAAAATTTTTATTAAAGTACTTTTCTACAAACTCCTCGTGAGAAAATCCTTTTGACATAGAATCAGTATTTATACGAGTCCCGTAAGTGTTATTTAGGAACAAAACAAATGTTTTCATTGCTAAATCATAAGTAAAAATATGTTCTTTATAATTTTTATTGTCAAATACAGCTTTACTTAGTGCTTGAAATTTTGGAAGAGGTTTGGAGTTGTTATCTATTACATTAGCTTCTCTAAGGGTGTTAATGAAAAAGATAAATTCTTTCTGCCCCCTGAAAATAGTAAAATCGAAATCTTTTACCTTAAAATCAGTAGTGTTTACATGTTTTAAGACTTCCTTTTTTAATTGATTCAGAATTTTAAATTGAATTTCTTGATTTTCTTTAGTGTTTATTTCTGTAAAAATTTGATCTATGGTATTTAATATTTTGTTGCAACAGTCTAACTTATCTTCTTCAAACATTATAGGTAGCGATGCGTTTATCTGACTTATAGCATATTTTAATGATAGTCTTAAACCTTGTTCGGACTTATTCCCCATTGAAAGGATGTAACTTCCTTCGGTATTTCTTATATCTTCAAAGAAATTTATTAGATTATTGAGGTCTTCACATTTTAACATAGAAATATTATTTATACCATTCATTAAATAATTCTGAAAGTCCTTCAGATAATTCTTCTTTAGAAATACCTATATATTTAAAAAAGTCTTTTTCTTTTTTGTGTCCTGTTACTGCCATTATTTGTTGAATAGGTACTTTTCGTCTATACATATTAGAAGCAAATGACCTGCGCCCTGTGTGAGTTGAAACTCTATCAAATCTTTGATATTTTATTTCTTTTAGTTGACCTCCCTTTAATTCAGAAATAGTAATTTCATTGTTTAAAGTTTCAATCTCTTTGCATACTAATTTGATGTTTTCGTTAACTTTTTGGGCAGATATTGCGGGTGTTGAAAAATTATGCTTTTTTAAAATTTTTAAAGTTATTGGATGAATAGGAGTGACAACTAGTCTATCTGTTTTTTCAACTCTGATTTTTATTACATTTCTTTCTAAGTCGATATTTTCTCTTCTTATTCTAAAAATATCACTAATTCTTAAACCTGTCCATGAACCTAGAAGAAGTACGTCTCTAGCTTTGTCCATTGTATGGTTATTCGATAAATCTAATTCTTCAAGCTCAGTTAGTTCTTTTTCGGAAAGAAAAACAATTTCATTGGCGGTTTTTTCTCTTTTATGAACACGCCAGTATTTTTCTTGGTAAGATAATGGTAATTGAACTCCTCTTTCTAATTTTGCATTATTAATAAGACTTTTGATGTTTTTAATATGTTTACCTATTGTATTGGAGCTTAAGTTTAGTTCTTTTTCGAGGTATTCGATTAAATTATCATATAGCTCATTGCTGAGTGTTAAAAAAGAAACTGTATTTCCTGTACTACGTTCGAAATTTTTAAGATGATTAAACGTTTGGTTGTAGCTACATTTAGTGCCTTTGCTTATGGGTTTCCCTGTTCTTGTATTCTTTTTGTTTTCTAGCTTGTTCTTAAAGTCTTCAAAATAAGTCCAAAATGACATCTCTGATAGGTTTCTGTCTTCTTTAAATAATCTAGTGGTTAAAATATTTTTTAATTCATTTTTGTTTGGTAAGCCATTATATTTTTTCTTTAAATCTGCTATTGTACTTTTTATGATGATTTCTATTCTGTCTAGCTCTTCTTGAACAAAATTGTATTCTGTCCTGTTCTTTTTAATAGATTTAGAATTTTTGTTCCAAGCTGAAGGCTTAATTTTTTGTTTAGTTGTACTTTTTACTCTTTGACCTGAATAGGTAAGAGTGTATAATATAGGGGTGGCGATTTTTGAGTTAGGGTCTTTAAGAATGAAACTTATTCTAGCCATTTTTTAAATTTTAATGAAAATAATAAAATTTAGGCTTGTGGACAAAAAGTAGACACCTTAATAAAAGTTATATGGACAAAAAGTAGACGCTTTTTTTTACTTTAAGTTAATTTCTTTTAATCTAATTTAACTGTTTATATTGGCTTAACCCTTTGAAAACATTAAGGAAAATAAAAAGGGTCTATCTTTCGATAAACCCTTTAGCGGTCTGGACGGGACTCGAACCCGCGACCCCCTGCGTGACAGGCAGGTATTCTAACCAGCTGAACTACCAGACCGTTGCTTAAAGCGATTGCAAATATAGAATTACTTCTGTTATTTACAAATATTTTATAAAGAACGTCTCTTTAAGTAAGAGAAACTTTTCGCGGTCTGGACGGGACTCGAACCCGCGACCCCCTGCGTGACAGGCAGGTATTCTAACCAGCTGAACTACCAGACCGTTGCGTTAAGCGGATGCAAATATATAACTTTATTTTAATTAAAAAAGGAAAATTTTATAAAAATTTTCGACGACTAATAAGATAAGACGTAAGTATGTCATTGTAGCCTTCATGTATGTTTACAGGTATATAATCTATTTTGTATTGTAAACATTTGTTCTTTAAGTTTTTAAAAAAAACGTTTGTTAATTCTGTATACTTTTGCTGTACATTTTCTGCGTATAAATTTATTTCTTCTCCAGTTTCTACGTCAATAAATTTTTTGGGTGAATTTCCAAAATTGAACGAAAATTCTAATTCTTTATCATACGTATGAAATAAAACTACTTCGTGTTTATTATGTTTTAAATGTCTAAGAGCATCAAAAAGTTCTTCATTATCTTTAGTTGTTTGAAACATATCGGTAAATAAAAATATTAAAGATCGTCTATGAATTTTCTCTGCTATCTCGTGTAGATATTCATAAGTATGGGTAGATGATTTTGAAGTTGAATTGATTAATGTTTCTAATTGGTTTAAAATCATCTTCCTATGGCGTTCACTTCCTTTTTCAGGTGCATAGTACTCATATTTGTCAGAATAGATACTTAAACCTACTGCATCACGTTGTTTTTTTAAGATATCCATCAAACATGCACTGGCAACTGCTGAATAACCAACCTTATTAAGGTTATTGATAGTTTGTTTTTCAATAATAGGATAGTGCATGGATGCAGAATTATCAATGATAATATGGCATCTTAAATTTGTTTCTTCTTCATACTTCTTAGTGTATAGCTTTTCTGTTTTAGCAAAAAGTTTCCAATCTATGTGCCGAGTACTTTCACCTTTATTGTATAATTTATGCTCTGAAAATTCCACAGAAAACCCATGAAAAGGACTTTTATGCATCCCTGTAATAAAGCCTTCTACTACTTGTTTGGCGTGTAGTTCAAGGTTTTTTATTTCTGACGAAAGAGAGTTGTTTAAATCAATCATAAGTATCGAAAATAAAAAAAGGTTTAGCAATAGCCAAACCTTTTAGTTTATATCTTTTAAGTAAGTTACTTTTTTATTTGTTGTGCTCTGTCCATTGTGTCAACTACCATTAATAATTTTTTTAATAATATAGGATTGTAAGTTGGATTGTCATTTAAAAATGCTTGAACTATTGAGTGTGCCTTCTTCGATGTATAATTACCAACAGAACTTGTTAACCATCTTTTTGGGAAAAATATATCACCGGTTAATTGAATTTCTTCTAAAAGTTCTAAGCATGTTTTTAGGTGTTTAGTGGCGCTTTCTTGCCTAAGAGGATGATGAATATTAGTTAAAGCAGCTGTAACCCAAGATTCTTTTTCTCTATTTTTAGCTTCTTTTAAGGAATGCATAAAATTATCACGAATTTTTTCATCTGAAGAAAGAGAAGGAAGTAACCAGGTAAAACGTTCCTTTTTATCTTTATTAGTAATTTTTTCAAGTTGTTTAGCTAAAATTATATCAGATTCAGGATGCTTATATATTGCTAGTTTCATGGCTAAACTCGTTAACTCACTTTCATTTAATGTAAAGTTTTTTGTAGAAACTTGTCCGCTCCATAATCTATATAAAATTGCAGTACCTCTTTCTTGATAAGCTACTTTTGTAAGTAAATTGTATAGTGTCTTTTGTATGTTTTTAGAATTTGATTTTGATAATTCGGTAGTAATCATTTTGGTTAAGTTAGTACCAGTTTCTATACGTTCATTCTCATTTAAAAATTTCCAAAAGATAGTATTGATACTATTGGTAATATAATTGAGTATTAATTCATTCTTTTCTGAACGTAATCCTGCTAAAAAAGAATACATGGCTGTTTTGATAGGAGTTTTTCCAGAAAGCATATTTTCGAATAAATTAATATAGCTATGCCCTCTAGCAATATCGTTTTTAATTAAAAAAATAGCATCGTTGTTAAAAGGAAAAATACCATAACCAAAACCATTATAATTATATATTATTTCTAAAGGTTTAGGAAGTCCAATAGCTTCATTTATAGTAATTGATTGATTGTTTAAATTACATGAAAGTATTTTTACTTCATTTGGGTATACTAAACCAATTGAGAATGATTGTTCCCAAATATTAGACGAACCATCTTCTGCTTTTTGTTTAACAGTAAAAGAATCTATTTTTCCATCTTTATAGTTAATAGCATCAGATATAATAGGACGTCCTGATGAATTTACCCAAATAGTACTCCATTGAGTAATGTTTTTAGATGAGTTTTTATCAAAGATAGCTACAAGTTCATTCCAATCAGCATTACTATTAGCATAAGTAGTAATGTATTCTTGAATTCCTTTTTGAAAGTTGTCTTTTCCTACTAGTAATTCTAATTGTCGCATCATAATTGGAGCTTTATTGTAGATGATTCTCCCATATAATGAACCTGCATTTTTTAAATTGTCTAAATTTTGACGAATAGGGTTAGTACCTTTGGTTCTGTCTTCTGAATATGCACTAGGGTAATGAGACATCATAAAATTTAAGTCATGATTTACCTCAGGAAAAACTGGGTTCATGATTTTATCAGCCATGAAATTTGCAAAAACTTCTTTCATCCAAACATCATTAAACCATCGCATTGTAACTAAATTACCAAACCACATATGAGAAGTTTCATGCGCTATTAATTTTGCTCGACGTAGTTTACGAGTTTGTGTAGCGTTTTCATCTAAAAAAAGTAAGTTTTCTCTATACTGAATTGCCCCAGTGTGTTCCATACCACCATATTGAAAAGGAGGGAGGGTTGCGAAATCCATTTTTTGAAAAGGAAAACTGTAGTTAGTATACTTTTCTAAAAAGTTTAATGAGTTTTGGTGAATAGAAAAAATAGCATTTAAACTTTCATTTATTTTGCTAGGGTTTGTTTCTCTATATAAAAAGCGCATAGGAAATGCACCAGGGTTTTTAATTTCTTCGTTAAACTTACCCGCAACAAACGAAAATAAATAAGTACTCATTTTATCAGTTTGTTTAAAGTTATGTTCTGTAAAATCACCTTTAGGAATTACATTCTTTTCAAATGCACCACATAGTACTTTCCAGTCTTTAGGAGCTGTAATTGTTAAATTGTAAATTGCTTTAATGTCTGGCTGATCAAAACAAGGAAATAAAGTACTTGCTCTATCTGGCACTAAAAGGGTGTATAAATATTCTTCGTTTCTGTTTAAAGAAAGTTCGCCAGCATCAAATTCAATTACTATCTTATTATTACCTACTTTCAAAAGAGTTTTGTTTATAATTATATGCTCATTTTTATGTAGGATGGAACTAGTAGAATTATTAACGATTATTGATTTTAAATGATTCGTTTTTTCATTGAAATCTAAAACTAAGTCGTTTTTTATGTTAGTTATATTGAGGGATAAAGATACCTTAGCAGGTATTTTTTCTTCTTTTTTGGATGGTATATGGAAATTTAAATTATAAATAACATCTTTTATTTGTTTATTTCTAAGCTTAGCTAAGTTTAAAGAAATACCTTTTTCAATATTTTTATTAATGGGCTGTTGTTCTTTATTACAAGAAAAAAACAATACCAATAAACTTAAAGAGAGTATGTATTTATTCATAATTTAAGTATAGTAGTTCGTGTTGAGGTTGTTTGTTTAAAAAGTAAAAATAAAAAAAAAGGTTTAGCAATTGCTAAACCTTTTTTTTATAATTAGTAAAATTAACTACTATAAGTTAGCGTCAATTTTATCTGTATATGTTTTTTTAGGAGCTGCACCTACTTGTTTGTCAACTACTTCTCCGTTTTTGAAAATTAATACAGTAGGGATATTTCTTACCCCGTATTTAGCAGCAAACTCTTGGTTAGCGTCAACATCAACTTTACCAACAACTGCTTTACCTGCGTATTCACCGCTTATTTCATCAACAATAGGAGAAACCATTCTACATGGTCCACACCAAGCTGCCCAAAAATCAACTAATACTGGTTTGTCTGATTTTAATACTACTTCTTCAAAAGAAGCATCTGTAATTTCTAATGCCATTCTATTATATTTTTATTTAGAGGTTATTATTTCTCGTTTACTATTACAAATGTAAACAAATATTTTGCCATTTCAATTTTAAGAAAATTAGTTTTTATTATCACTATATCAATAGTTTTTATTGCTAGTTTGTTTTTTAGTATCTAAATAATCTTTATTTTTGTTCGATAATAATAAGAGGAGAAATTTGTTCTGATTGCAACCTCATTAAAAAATGCTAAAGCAGTATCTACTACTTCTTTTTGCAGCAATCAAAATAAACTTCTTTCATTCAACATAAAAAAGAAGAAAATTATGCCATATTTTTTTACCTCTGAAAGTGTTTCAGAAGGACATCCTGATAAAGTAGCTGATCAAATTTCTGATGCTTTAATAGATAATTTTTTAGCTTTTGACCCTGAGTCTAAAGTAGCTTGTGAAACATTAGTTACAACAGGTCAAGTGGTATTAGCTGGAGAAGTAAAGTCGAATACGTATTTAGATGTTCAAAAAATAGCTAGAGATGTAATTAACAAAATTGGATATACAAAAGGTGAGTATATGTTTGATGGAAACTCATGTGGAGTTTTATCAGCAATTCACGAACAATCTGATGATATTAATAGAGGTGTAGATAGAGCTAGTAAAGAAGAACAAGGAGCAGGAGATCAAGGAATGATGTTTGGGTATGCTACTAAAGAAACTGAAAACTATATGCCTTTAGCGTTAGATTTATCGCACTTAATATTAAAGGAATTAGCGGTTTTACGTAGAGAAAATGATGCAATAGCATATTTACGTCCAGATGCAAAAAGTCAGGTAACTATTGAGTATTCTGATAATAATGTACCACAACGTGTTGAAGCGATTGTTGTTTCTACGCAACATGATGATTTTGCTGATGATGAAGAAATGTTAGCAAAAATTAGAAAAGATATTGTTGAGATTTTAATTCCTAGAGTTAAAGCTCAATTAACACCAGAAATTCAAGCGTTATTTAATGATGATATTAAATATCATATTAATCCTACTGGGAAGTTTGTAATTGGTGGACCCCATGGTGATACAGGGTTAACTGGACGTAAGATTATTGTAGATACTTATGGAGGAAAAGGAGCACATGGAGGTGGAGCATTCTCAGGAAAGGATCCTAGTAAAGTAGATAGATCTGCTGCTTATGCTACGCGTCATATTGCTAAAAATTTAGTAGCTGCTGGTGTAGCTGATGAAGTTTTAGTACAAGTTTCATATGCAATTGGAGTAGTGGAGCCAATGGGAATTTTTGTAGATACGTATGGTACTGCTAAGGTTGATTTAAATGATGGTGAAGTAGCTAAAAAAGTTTCTGAGATTTTTGATATGCGCCCACATGCAATTGAATCTAGATTAAAATTACGTACACCTATGTATAGTGAAACAGCCGCTTATGGGCATATGGGACGTGTAAATGAAGTAGTGTCTAAAAGTTTTACTCAACCAAATGGTGAAAGTAAAACAATGGACGTAGAGTTATTTACTTGGGAAAAATTAGACTACGTAGCTAAAGTTAAAGAGAGTTTTAACTTGTAATAACTTTTAGTAAAAAACTATATAATGAGCCTCAGGATTTCCTGAGGCTTTTTTGTTGTTATAGAAATAATTTTTAAAAAGCTGTTTTTATATTTTAGATAGTTAAGTTTTAAACTATAATAAAATAGATTGTTTTGTCACTTTTTCTAGTAAAATGATACTTGAATTTTTACGGAAAATCACATTATTTTCTGCGGACATCACCTTTTTAATAAAGAACCTTATAAATAACTTTGTATATATAATATACTTAATTATGGAGGAGGTAGTTTTTAAAGCGTTATTATTTAATACAAAATTTAATAGAATTGAAAATTTTATTCAAGAGGTACTTGATAGCAATAACGATATTACGTATGAAGATGTTAAAGAATCTATATTGAAGCTAGTTTTATATCGATTTATAAAAATTGATAATAATTTATCTCCAGAAAACTGTATTTTAAAAGAAGCCAATTTTTATGAAGCACAACGATTAGGAGGAGTTAATTCGTGGTTAGAAAAAAAGAGAGCAGTAGCTTAATTCGTTTTAAAATTTAAAAAAAAACAATCTAAAATTAAAACAATACCTTCTTGAGGTAAGTCATTCTTCTATTTTATTTCAAGTCACTTTCCAGGAATAAAGTTAAAGGTATAGCTAAAGGAATTAAATTTTACGCTCTACCACGTAATCAATCATTTGCAATAAAGAATCTTTATAAGTAGAGTCAGGGTAATTATTAAGAATAGCTAATGCTTTATTTTTATAATCATGCATTTTTTGAGTAGTGTATTCTAATCCGCCATTATTTTTAACAAAAGTAATTACTTCTTTAACTCGTTTCTTATTCTTGTTATGTTTTTTTACAGAATTAATTAACCAAGCTTTTTCCTTTTTAGAGCAGTTATTTAGCGTGTAAATTAAAGGTAATGTCATTTTTTGTTCTTTAATGTCAATTCCTGTTGGCTTTCCTATTTTGTCTTCAGTATAGTCAAATAAATCATCTTTAATTTGAAAAGCGATA
Organism: Tenacibaculum halocynthiae; assembly: GCF_964512825.1. NCBI lineage: Bacteria > Pseudomonadati > Bacteroidota > Flavobacteriia > Flavobacteriales > Flavobacteriaceae > Tenacibaculum > Tenacibaculum halocynthiae. The sequence continues at coordinate 116,841 of NZ_CAZELG010000043.1, forward strand.
CCGATATATTCACCAAATTTACGCATTTGTTGTACAGTTTCATTGTTTGCGCCAACAGAAGCAGCACCTATACCACAACAAGCAGCAATTAGTGTAGCGGTTTTTTGACGTATAATTTCAAAATAAATTTCTTCGGTAATATCTAATTTACGAGCTTTTTCGATCTGTAATAGCTCACCCTCACTCATTTCTCGAACTGCGATAGAAATAAGTTTTAAAATATCGAAATCTTCATTGTCAATAGAGAGAAGTAGCCCTTTTGAAAGTAGAAAATCACCTACTAAAACAGCAATTTTATTTTTCCATAAAGCATTAATGGAAAAGAAACCTCTTCGACGATTACTGTCATCAACCACATCGTCATGAACTAGCGTAGCAGTATGAATTAATTCTACAACTGAAGCACCACGATAAGTTCGTTCATCAAAACCGCCATCAGAAACCATTTTGGCAACTAAGAATACAAACATTGGACGCATTTGTTTTCCTTTTCGACGAACGATATAATAGGTAATACGGTTTAATAATGGAACTTTAGACAACATGGCATCTTTGAACTTTGTTTCAAAGAGTTCCATTTCTTTTGCTATAGGAAGTTTTATTTGCTCTACTGGCTTCATAATAGTGGACAAAAGTAAGAATAAATTAGGGATTGTTTATATTTGAAGAATAAACAATATGCATAACTGTGAAACATTTTTTAGGAGTAGTTTTTTATTTATTTTTTACAATTTCGATTTCAGCACAAACATCAAAAATATTTCCTGATGATTTTTTAGGAATTTATAAAGGAGACTTAACTATAAATAGCAAAAGAGGAGTTCAAAAAATACCTATGGAGTTTCATTTGTTAGAAACTAAAACAGAGGGAAAATATGATTACAAGTTAGTGTATAATGGTCAACCAAGAAATTATACATTAGTTGTAAAAGATAAAATAAAAGGAATCTTTGATATTGACGAAAATAATGGCATTATTTTACCTGTACGTGTAGTTGGAAATGTTCTATATAGTTTTTTTGAAGTACAAGGAAATATGTTAACTAGTCGTTTGGCTTTTACAGATGATAAGGTTGATTTTGAAATTTTATTTACTGCAACTAAAAATAAAATAACTACAGGAAAAGGAACGAAGGAAATACCCTTTGTATATGGATACCCTATTTCAGTTGTTCAGCGAGCTTATTTAAAAAAGAAAAATTAGTTAAAACTTCTCACTTTTTTTAATCGTTTCCAAGCTGCTTTATGTCGTCGTTTATAAAAAGACATAGTTCCTCTGTCTAAACCAAAGTAAAATAAACTTATTCCAGCTGGAGGATTAGCACTTGGTAAGAAATTAAGTTTATTAAAGGCAACTGATGGCCATTGCCAACATTCTAAACTAGTTCCTATAAGTTCAGTAATTGCTACTACACAATACATAACTAGAAAAAATAAACGTTCTTTAGGATGTTTTCTTAAAAAGTAAAAAACAAAAAAAGTACATACAAAGCCTAAAATATCATTTTTAAGAATTAAAAAATATAAAGAAAAAGGAATAATAAGTGAAGTACAAAAGACTTCTATTTTTTTTCTATTGTATTTTACTTGTGACTTTCTGCTAAAATAATATACTAAAAGAAACACGATTGCGTGTCCTGGTGGTATATAATGTGGAATATTTTTCAAACGATAGGTATACATGCCTAAAGTTTTAGAAAAAAGATATTCTCCTACAATTGCTATAAGTGTAGCGTATATTAAAAGTTCTCTTGTTCTAGATGTTGCTTTATAATATAAAAAGAGAAATAATGGAATAATTAATAGCGTAATTATATGTTGCGTATTATGATAATAATGTTCCGCAATAAATTTACTATCTAAAAAAAGGCCTAATGAAATAGCAAAAAATAACCATCCTAGGGTTTGTAAAGTTTGACCTAAGAGTGTTTTTGAAAAAATCATTTACGATTTGTTGGCCAATTGTCCACAAGCTGCATCAATATCTTTTCCTCTAGAGCGTCTAACATTAACCACAATATCATTCATTTCTAAATTTGAAATATAATTGTTTAAAGCTCTTTCGGAAGCTTGTTGAAATTCGCCATCATCAATAGGGTTGTATTCAATTAAATTAACTTTACAAGGAACATATTGACAAAACTTAACTAAGGCATCAATGTCTTCTTTTTTATCATTAATTCCATTCCAAACTACATATTCGTAGGTTATTGTTTTGTTGGTTTTCTCATACCAATATTCTAAAGATTCTTTTAAATCTTTTAAAGGAAAAGTACTGTTAAAAGGCATGATAGAAGTTCTTACTTCATCAATAGCTGAGTGTAATGACACAGCTAAATTAAAACGCACTTCATCATCTGCCATTTTTTTTATAATCTTAGGAACTCCAGAAGTAGATACTGTTATTCTTCTTGCAGCCATTCCTAATCCTTCAGGTGAAGTAATTTTATCAATAGCTTTAATAACATTGTTATAGTTCATTAAAGGTTCTCCCATTCCCATAAATACAATGTTTGATAATTTATGGTTGTGGTACAATCTACTTTGCTTATCAATTGCAGCTACTTGGTCATAGATTTCATCTGCATTTAAGTTTCGCATACGTTTTAAACGAGCAGTAGCGCAAAATTTACAATCTAAACTACAACCAACTTGACTAGAAACACAAGCAGTAGTTCTTTTTTCAGTAGGTATTAAAACAGATTCAACAATTAAACCATCATGTAGTTTTATGGCATTTTTAATGGTACCATCTTTACTGCGTTGCATGGTGTCAACTAAAATATGATTGATAACAAAATTATCATCTAACATCTTACGTGTTTCTTTAGATAAATTAGTCATGTCATCAAAAGAGTGGGCTACTTTATGCCATAACCATTCATACACTTGGTTACCACGAAAAGCTTTATCGTTATTTTTTACAAAAAAATCACGTAATTGTTCTTTAGTTAATGCGCGTATGTCTTTTTTCTTACTCAAACCTATTAGATTGAAAATTGATTGTTAAAATTTAGTTGCAAAGTTAAACTAAAAAACTGGTAACCATTTTTGATTACCAGTTTTCTGTTATAATTTATTGTGTTAATTATAAAATTAACATTGCATCACCGTAAGTGTAAAACTTATATTTTTCTTTGATAGCTTCTTGATATGCTTCCATCATAAAATCATGACCTGCAAAAGCAGAGACCATCATTAATAAAGTTGATTTAGGTGTATGGAAGTTTGTAATCATACAATTAGCAATACTAAAGTCATAAGGAGGGAAAATAAATTTATTTGTCCATCCGTTGTAATCATTTAATCTGTTGCTAGAAGATACAGAAGATTCTACTGTACGCATTACTGTAGTTCCTACGGCACAAACTTTACGTTTTGTGTTTATGGCATTGTTAATAGTACTAACACTTTCTTCTGGAATTATAATTTTTTCAGAATCCATTTTATGCTTAGATAAATCTTCAACCTCAACTGGGTTAAAAGTACCTAAACCAACATGTAAAGTCATTTCTGCAAAATCAATTCCTTTAATTTCTAAACGCTTCATTAAGTGTTTAGAAAAGTGTAATCCAGCAGTTGGTGCAGCTACAGCTCCTTCATGTTTTGCAAAAATAGTTTGGTAACGGTGTTCATCTTCTGGTTCAACATCACGTTTTATATATTTTGGTAAAGGAGTTTCTCCTAATTCTAGTAATTTTTTTCTGAATTCTTCATAAGAACCATCAAATAAGAAACGTAAAGTTCTACCACGAGAGGTTGTATTGTCTATTACCTCAGCAACTAAACTATCATCATTACCAAAAAATAATTTATTTCCAATTCTGATTTTACGAGCAGGATCAACTAGTACATCCCATAAACGATTTTCAGCATTTAATTCACGTAATAAAAATACTTCAATACGAGCTCCTGTTTTTTCTTTATTACCAAACATACGGGCAGGAAATACTTTCGTATTGTTTAACATCATTACATCACCTTCATCAAAATAATTGATTAAATCTTTAAATAATTTATGTTCAATTTTTTGAGTATCACGGTGTAATACCATTAAACGAGCCTCATCTCTATGTTCTGAAGGATATTCTGCTAATAATTCTTCTGGTAATTCAAATTCAAAATTTGATAACTTCATATGTAAAATTTTCTAAACGATGGCAAATATACAATATCGAAATAGGCGTTGTCAAGTTAATAACGTATTATTTTATAACTCGCAAGTATCTACCCCTATTTTATTCATATCATTCCAGAAGTTTCTATATGATTTTGTTACCACTTTAGCTTCTTTTATTACAAGTGTTGTTTTTAAAGCTAATGGAGCAAAAGCCATTGCCATTCGATGATCGTTATAGGTTGAAATTTGTATGTCTTTATTAATTTTTGTTGAAGGTTTTAAATGTAAACTTTCATTGGTAACTTTAATAGATGCTCCAAGCTTGGTAAGTTCTTCACGTAGTGCCTCTAATCTATCAGTTTCTTTGATTTTTAAGGTATGCAATCCAGTTAAATCGCAAGCTATACCTAAACCAAAACAAGTTACAGCAATTGTTTGTGCTATATCTGGAGCATTTTTTAAATCTTGAATAAGAGTATCATTAATATGGGCTTCATTTTTGGTTAAAATAATACTGTTTTTTTCAAAATGAGTAGTAACTCCAAAATGCTTGTATATAGTAGCTAAAGAGCTATCTCCTTGTAAACTATTTTCTTTATAAGCAGTTAATTTTACTGTTGATTTTATTGCGCTCATTGCAATTAATGAGTAAAAATAAGACGCTGAACTCCAATCAGATTCTACTACGATAGTTTGATTGTTTGTCGCAGTTTTAGGAGAAATGTTTATATTTTGTCCACTAAAACTAGCTTCAATTTCCAATTGGTGTAGCAGTGAAAGTGTCATGTTTATATAAGGTACAGAAGTAATTTTACCTACAAGTTCAATACTAAGGCCATTTTTTAAACTAGGTGCAATAAGCATTAATGCAGATATGTATTGGCTACTTACATTACCATTAATAGAAACAGTATTTTTAGTTAATTCTTTACCTACAATTTTTAAAGGAGGATATCCTTCTTTTTTTAAATAAGTTATATCAGCACCTAAAGAGCGTAATGCATCTACTAAAATTTCAATAGGACGGTTATGCATTCTATCTGATCCTTGTAAAATTTTTGTAACTCCCTGTTGAGATGCAAAAAAAGCAGTTAAAAACCTCATAGCTGTTCCTGCATGACCAATATCTGCTATTTCTTTTTTAGAAGATAAAGCATCTTGTAAGTGATGAGTATCATCAGAATCAGATAAGTTTTCAATGTGTAAATTAGGATATAATTGTTGTAAAATTAATAGCCTGTTCGATTCACTTTTAGAACCTGAAATAGTAATTTCAGCATCTAAAGCTGTAGTTGTTGTGTTTAGTTGTAAGTTCATGGGGTTTATGCCATTTTTTTGTTAGTCATCCAAATTCCATATAAAAAGCTTAGTACGATTTTGAAACCCCAAAATTGTTTCCATTTTCCTTCTGAAAAATTTGTTTGGTTAACAAGATCAAAGTTTCCTGCAAAAATATCACGCCAGCTATTCATAAATAGCGTAATAATTGTTACCACTATAAAAAAAGGAATGGCAACCTTGGCTACGTTTTTCCAAAATATTGGTTGTTGTATTTTTTGTAATAAACTCATTTATTTTAGTTTTTCGTTGTTGTGATGACGATTATGGTCTCGTTTTGTTTTTATATCTAATTTCTTATCAAAAGCCTCTTGTAAATTAATTCCTGTTTGGTTGGCTAAACAAAGTACCACAAACATAACATCAGCTAGCTCTTCTCCTAAATCTTTTTCTTTGTCACTTTCCTTTTCACTTTGTTCTCCATATCTACGCGCAATAATTCGGGCAACTTCACCAACTTCTTCTGTTAATTGCGCCATATTGGTTAATTCGTTAAAATAACGAACTCCATGATTTTTAATCCAATCATCTACTTGTTTTTGTGCGTCTTGAATATTCATTAGATAGTATTTTTAATCTTCTATTAAGAGTTCAAATATAAAGTTTCTTACTGCTAATTAATTCTCCAAGGCGGATTTTTTCTATTCTTTCCAGCTTTATATAAAATAAGTTTGTTTCCATCGGGATCTTCTAGGTGAGCTTCACGCCAAAGCCAAGTTTCACTTTTAGGCAACTGAGAAAATTCTATACCTTTTTCTTGTAGTTTTTCTACAAGAGCATCAAGGTTTTCATCTTCAAAATAAATTATAGGAATATTTTCTGTTGCAATGTGATCAACTTTATGAATAGATAGTGTGCTATCTCCATTAGGTAATTCAAAACGGACATATCTAGGACTTGCATCTACAATAAGATGCAAGCCTAGTTTTGTGTAAAAAATTACTGCTTTATCAACATTAGTTGAAGGCAGAGTTACTTGGTTTAAGTTCATGTTTTTCTTTTTTAATTACACGCATTAATAGTAGAAGCGCTAACATTCCTACAATTGATAAGCCTGTCATGATACTCCATGTACTATCGAAACCTAATTTATCAATTAATTGTAATCCTGCATTATGACCAAATATATGAGATGCTGAAAAAGCAATGCTATAGTATGCCATATATTCTCCCTGATTTCCTTTTTTAGCTCTATCCATTACAAATGCATTTGAAAAAGGAAAGGCTATCATTTCACCAATAGTCATAAGTAACATACCTATTATTAATACACCTATCCAGCCAGTAAGGTTTAATACTAAAAAACTTAAGCCGGTTAAAAACAATCCAAAAAACATTAAAAACTCTTTTGAGTATTTACTTTTTTGCAGCCACGCAATTAAAGGCATTTCAAGGGCAAATATGATAAAACCATTTAACCCTAGAAGTAAACCAATTTTTAATTCAGACAAATGATGTTCATCTTTATAATATAGAGGCATTGTTGAAAAATACTGTAAGAATATAAACCCGAACATAAACATACTCACAAAAAAGATCCAGAAAGCTTTATCAGAGAAAACTGATACTGGATTTTCTACTTTTACTTCATCAACGACTTTTGATTTTTTAGGATGCAATACATTTATTAATAAAATAGTAGCTAAAATACAAGTAACACCATCTACCCAAAAAAGTCCGCTATACCCTAATGAGGTAATAATAATTCCTCCAACCGCTGGTCCAGCTGAAAAACCTAGGTTTATCGCTAAACGAATTAAAGTTACTGAACGTATTTTGTTTTCAGGTTTACTGTAGGCACTTAATGCAACAAACATTGCTGGTCTAAAAGTATCAGCAACTAGCATTACTAAAAATATACCAATACAAAATCCTGAAAAAGTATCAACAAATTGTAATGCTATAAATAATAAACCTGTTAAAAGCAAACTAGCTTTCATTACTTTATAGTATCCAATTTTATCCGTTAATTTACCACCTAACCATGACCCTGCTACTGAACCTAGTCCAAAACAGCTCATAATCCAAGCGACATCGATTTTGGTAAATTCTAAACTTTTGGTTAAATACAACGATAAAAATGGAATAACCATTGTTCCAGCTCTATTAATGAGCGTAATTAAGGCCAGCCACCAAACTTCTTTTGAGAGGCCTTTAAATGTGTCTAAATAATTGAAGTACAATTTTTTCATAGTGTTATAAATTTAGTTGTTTGGAAGTGATATAAAAGTAAAAAGTCCGACTGTGAAGTCGGACTTTTTATAATAGTAATATTTTATTTTCATATAATCATAATACATTAATAGCCCGATATCTTCTGTGCCTAACAGATGATTTACATTGCTTATATGTATTATAAATTGTCATTTTTCTATATAATTATGCCGTAAAACTATAAAAAAAAGGAATAGCTTTTACAAATGATGGTTATTAATTTCTTCTTTATATTGATTTTAGATAAGTAATACTGATTTAGTTAAGGGGGAGTCAAAGAAAATAAAACTAGTATTTAATGTAAATTATCGAAAGGTATTTCGACTTAAAAGGTAATTGTATTCAATTCGTCGATAGTAATTTACCTTTCAACTTAAATTGTAAATTGAATTTGAATAGTTGTGCTATTTTTGAAGTGTAGATGAAACATAAAGTAAATTTCGCCAAATAGATAGAAGTCACTAAAAAGAAACATTTACAGTAATAATACAAACAAATAGAAAAAATTATATAAGTATGTTTATGATACCTATTTACCTTTTAATTGTAATAGCTTTTTTATTACAAACGATAATCGCTAGACCTACACACTTTAAACCAGTTTATATAAAATTGGTTTGCTTGGAGAAGCATCATTCTCAAAAGGTGCAATCATAAGATTTAAAAAGTATGTTCCATCTTTTATACTATTAGGAACGTAAATGAATTCTGTTATGGTAGCATTAAAACGAATGATTCCCTTCGTATTCCAAAATGCATTATGCGCTAATAACTTTCCTTCATCTTTTTCTTTATCAACTGAAGGAAGGTCTATTAGCAAATGCTTAATCCCAATTTCTTGTAAATAAACAGCCGCTTCTTCTAACATATATGGAGGATTTGTATTAGAATATCTAGCTGATCTTTTTTCTTCTGAATTAGGGAGTGTTCTAATTACTATAGCCTCACATGTTTTGTTTTTTAATACTTTTTGAAGTTGTTGTAATGTGATTACTTGATCGCCATTAGATTTTTTTTCAGGTGCTATCGTCACCACTTCTGCAAGAAAGAAAAATTTTTGTAAATTTTTATTTATTGAATGCACATCTTTAGTTATGTGTCCTACACACTCAGTATGTGTTATATGTGCATGCGGATTAAATGCAATGTTATTAAAATTCACTGCTGAACCTGCAGCAACACTTCCTACCCAATTATCAGTTGAAACAGGTGATATTTCAGGTTCTTCTATATACCAAGCATTAATATTTTGTTTAGAAATGTTTATAGGAATTGAAATATCTAATGGGTTAGATAAATCAACGGTATACTCTTTTAAACGATGTTTAATAGTTGCAATCATGGGCTAAAGATACTTAAATTATAAACAAATCACTAGCTAATCCATCTGCTAAGAACATTCCTTTTTGGGTAGTTTTTAATACTTCGTTTCCTGTTTTCGAAACAGTTATTAGTAATAATTTTTCATTTATAAACTTTTGAGAGTTTGTAATTAATTTTTTATACAAAACGTCACCAAAATCTTGTTTTATCTTAGTTAAAGAAACACCCCAAATTGTTCTAAGACCTGTCATTAAATATTCATTAAATTGATCTTCTTTGGTTAGTTTTTCAACTTCGTTAGGTAAGTTTCCAAGTTGTATGTTTTTAATGTAGTTAGCATTATTAGCAATGTTCCAACTTCTATGAGTATTGTTAAAAGAATGAGCTGAAGGACCAATACCAATGTATTTTTTACCTAGCCAATAACTTGTATTGTGTTTTGAAAAGTAATCAGGTTTTCCGAAATTAGAAATTTCATAATGAACAAATCCATTTTTAGAAGTTTCCTCCATTAAAATATTAAAATGCTCTTTTGCTTCGGTTTCATCAGGTTCAGGATACTTTCCATTTTTCACAAAACTATCTAATACAGTTTTAGGTTCAACTGTTAAGGCATATGATGAAATATGATTAATTCCAAAATCAAAAGCAATTTGTAAATTTTCTTTCCATCGTTTAGTACTCATATTTGGTACTCCGTAAATTAAATCGATGGTAATATTATCAAAATGGCGAGTAGCTATAGCTAAACATTCTTTTGCCTCTTTTGAATTATGAGCGCGATTCATGCTTTTTAAATCTTCTTCAAAAAAAGATTGAACACCAATACTTAATCTATTAATAGGAGATTTTGCTAATTCTTCTATTTTTTCTTTAGATAAATCATCAGGGTTTGCTTCCAATGTAATTTCAGGAGATTCTATTACATTGTAATTTTTATAAATGGCATTAAGAAGTTGGTCAATTTCACTAGCTGTTAATAGGCTAGGGGTCCCTCCTCCAAAATAGATAGTTTCTATTATTTCGTTTTGTAATTCGTTTTTTCTTAGTACTAATTCTTTTATTAAACAATGAACTAATTCATCTTTCTTTTTTAAGGAAGTTGAAAAGTGAAAGTCGCAATAAAAACATGCTTGCTTACAAAAGGGAATGTGTAAATAAATTCCTGCCATTATAAATATTAGTTAATTTATTTTTTTAGGATTCTGTTTTACAAAAGCTGCCCATCCAGTATAATTTTTTCCTCCAATTTGTTTTCCAGAGTTATAATAATGACAAACAGCAGCAGCTAAACCATCAGTTGCGTCTAAGTTTTTAGGTAACTCTTTCAAATTAAGTAACGACTTAAGCATTAAAGCAACTTGTTCTTTACTTGCTGTTCCTTTACCCGTAATAGCCATTTTAATTTTTTTTGGTGCATATTCAGTAACAGGTATTTCTCTAGATAAACCTGCAGCCATAGCTACACCTTGAGCACGTCCAAGTTTTAACATTGATTGAACGTTTTTGCCAAAAAAAGGAGCTTCTAATGCAATTTCATCAGGGTTGTAAGTATCTATTAACTCTATAGTACGTTCAAAAATGAGTTTTAATTTTAAATAATGGTCGTCATATTTTTTTAATAGTAATTCATTCATTTGAACAAATTCCATTTTTTTACCAATGATTTTAATAATACCAAACCCCATGATAGAGGTTCCAGGGTCAATACCTAATATGATTTTTTCTGTCTTCAAATTTTATTGTACTTTGTACATGCACAAAACTAATCAAATATATTTTTAATGAGTGTATTCGGGCTTAGAACTTCAAATCCGGCATTTACCAATTATTTTTGGAAGAAGTCAAAAAGTTATTCATCAAATAAAATGACTTTAGGAGGGATTATAACAAAAACCCTTTTCATGTTAGTATTAGTATGTTGTACTGCTTTTTATACCTGGCATTTGTTTTTTAGTGGAGTAGTGGTAAAGTGGCATACATCTATTGGAGCTTTGGTAGCTGTTTTTTGTAGTATTTATATTTCATATAAACATAATGTAGCTAAATATCTATTGCCAGTATATGCGTTGGCTAAAGGATTTTTTCTGGGCGGTATAAGTGCTTATGCTCATAAACAGATTCCTAATTTACCTTTTCAGGCTGTTGGTGTTACTTTACTTACATTTTTTGTAATGTTCTTTTTATATAAATGGAGAGTGATTAGAGTTACTAAGGCGTTTCGATCAGCTATAATAACCACATCTGTAACTATATTTTTGCTGTATTTTATAAGATGGATATTTTGGTGGTTTGGAATTAGTGTTTTCTTTTTATCAGGCAATTCAAGGTTTGCTATTGCTTTTAATATTTGTACAGCTATTGTAGCATCGTTGAGTTTGTTATTAGATTTTGATTATATACACAGATACCTTGGTAAAGCTTCTAAAGAAAGAGAATGGTTGGCTACTTGGGGCTTTCTAATAACATTAATTTGGTTGTATGTTGAGGTTGTACGTCTTTTTAAAAAAATAACTTTTCGATAATAGTTTATAGAAGCTATTTTTCTATTCCTTTCTCCCCTTGTTTTATACTTGATTTTTAATGCTTTGTAACCTTTTTTAATGAATTTGGTTAAAAAATCGGTCTTTTTGTAATAGTAAATTTTATCTAAAACAGATACTCAATGAATAATATTAATGTATTTATTATTGAGGATACCCCCGCAGAAAGCAATCGATTAGTAAAATTTCTTGAAGCTAATAGTTATTCTATATCTGGTGTAGCTAAAAGCTTTAGAGAAGCTTTAATTCTATTTCATAAAGTTAAAGTAGATATTGTTATAATTGATGTTTTTTTGAATGGTAGTCCTGATGGAATTGCGTTTGCAGAAATGATCCAAGCCAATCCTGAAACAGCAAAACCTTTTGTGTTTTTAACTAACTCGGTAGACCGACAACTTTTTTTGAGAGCTAAATTAACAAGACCTTATAGTTATTTGATGAAGCCATTTAACGAGTTAGAAATTTTGTATGCTATTGAAATGGCTGTTTCAATGTTTTATACAGAAGACAATACTTTTTTGAATGAGGAAGAAGAAACAATTATAAGTGAAAATTATGTTTTTATAAAAAAAGGAAAGAGTTTAAAAAAAGTACATATTAATGATGTTATTTTTATTGAAGTTGAAGAGAAATACTGTTCTATAGTTACAGCAAAAGAAAAGTTTGTGATATCAATATCACTCACAAAAATTTTAAAACTTTTAGATAATTCATTGTTTTGTAGAACTCATAGAAACTTTATCGTTAATATTGAAAAAATTGAAGAGATTATTCCTGTTGATAACCTTATTATACTAGATAAAAAACATAAAGTACCTCTTAGTGAAAAATATAGAGGAGTTATAAAAAAAGTGCGTACATTAAAATAACGATTAGTTAGTGCTTACATATACGTCATTGCGATGAGGTACGACGAAGCAATCTGTTATTCTATTAGAATATTATTTCATTTCGCTAGAGCTACGTCCTTAATGACAGTTGTATACGTCATTGCGAGGAAGTACGATGAAGCACCTGCAATTCGATTAGTAAGATTACTTCACTTTGCTAGGCTACGTTCTTAATGACGATTATATATGTCATTGTGAGGAAGTATAACAAAAAAATCTGCTATTCTATTAGAAAGATTACTTCACTTCGCTAGACTACGTTCGTAATGACGATTATATATGTCATTTCGAGGAGGTACGACGAAACAATCTGTCGATTTAAAAGCTATATCCTCAATTTTCCTTTTCTTATAGCCGAAAACGCCTGTTTTATAGGGTTTTAATTATTTTGTTTTGGTTTGTTACCTAATTTTACTTCGAGAAACATAAACACTAGCTAGTTATTTTTTTCTTTTAAAAACCAAACTTGTGGAGCAGTACCCACTATAAAAAACGAGGCGATATCCGAAAAGCCTTATGAGTAGGAATTTTAAAACTAATAACTATGTCTAATACAATCGATATTTTAACAGTAGTTGATGCAGTATCTTTACAAGAAGCAGTAGCGTCAGGAAAATTAAAAAAAGGAACAAAAACAAACCCAACATCTTTAGGGTCGTATGGTACATCTGATGCTTATATTTATATGATAACTGCTAATAATTACGTAGTAAATGACCAAGCAAAATCAGAGTTAACAATAGCTGCTAATGTAGGAGATACTGTTCGTTGGATGATTACTTGTCCAGGGGGAGGAACAGGAAATAATGTTATATTAATGGATTGGAACTCTAGTTCTGCTAGTGGTATTATAGATCCAATTTCTTTAGATATTGACATTGATTTATATGTGGGTAGTGCAACTGTTGCTCCTAACCCAGTAGAGTTTCAAAACTATTGTTTTGCAGGAATGTTAACTAAAAAAGGAAATGTACAGTACTATATTACTTTTCAATTATTAGATGAGCATGGAGCTGATTTAGGTTTTTACTTATGGGATCCATTTATTAATGTTGCTAATTAAGCAAATAAATTAATTTTATAAAACGTGAATAAAGTGTTTAAACATTTTATTCACGCTTTTGTTTAGCTTCTGATGTATCGTTTTAAAAAACATCATTGCGATGGAGAGAAAACGACTGAAGTTATCTACTTATTGAAATGATATAATAATATTATGAACCCGTTCCAATAATTTCTCATCTTATACCAAAAAAAATAGGTTTTGCACTCATTCTTTTTTCTAGTTTACTATTTTGTTGTTTCTTTAAACTAAGAAAAACAAAATTAATTTAAAACTAATTATTATGTCAACATCTAAACTTTTTACGCCAGGAACTGAATTCGGAACAGTTCCAGCTTCCAGTTCTGCTGGGAAAAAATTAACATTGTTAAAGCCTTCTAGTCGACCTTTAGCACCTTCAGTGAGCGTGAGTTCGTCATCATCAGGAGACTCAAGAGAGATTGTCCTTTCATGTGTTGTTTTAATTTCTGAAGAAAATATGCCTAAGAATGGTAATGATATTGATTTTGGTACTCCTATTAATTTTCAAGTAAATGGCTTAGTAACAGATGTTAATAAGATATCTATATATATATCTAATGGAGGGTCTTTTATTCCTTCTAAAAACTTTTATCCTTTTGTAGTAAATATTCAGTTTAAACCATCACAGGTAAGTCATTTGAATAATAACTTCAATAGTATTAAAGTAATTAATTGGGATGCAGATCCAGAAGGTTCTAGGGGGACTGAGACTACAGTGAAAGACCCAATGGGAGGCTAATACTATTAACAAATAAAGGGAATTACTATTCTCTTTATTTGTTTTTAATTTTTACTAAATTGCTGAAAATTTAGTAAATGAGTGTTAAATTTAAGTTTTTAATTTTTTTCGTTTTTTTTAGTCAATTATTATCTTCTCAAGATAATAAAAAACAAAATATTTTTTTTACTCAGATAAAAAATAAAACGGAAAAATTTAATAAAAATAAAATATTTAGTAAAGTTCAGACTTATTTCTTAGAAAGTAAGTTCGACTCAGTTCTAGTGTATTCTTCAAAATTATTGACTACTCAAAATGACTTCGAATTAAATGAATATTGCTACTTTTTAAGAGGGTATAGTTTTTACAAAAAAAGAATATTTAAAGAAGCTAGAAAAGAGTTTTTTAATATTTCTAAGAAATTTGAATTTTATCAAAATACTCAAATACTTTTGGGTACTATTGCTCTAGAAAAAAAAGAGTTTAATAGGGCTATATTATATTTTAAGGAAGTAGAAAAAGATGGTTTTAATGAGCTTTTAGGTATTGACAAGAGTAATGTATTGTATAATTTAAGTTTATGTTATCTACATCTTAAAAAATTCGATAGAGCTGAAGGCTACTTAACAGAAAATATAAAATTAGTTGAAAAACAAAAAGATACATTAGAAATAATAGAATCGTATGGAAATATAGCTAATTTTTATTATGAACAGTATAAAGACAATTTAGCAATTCCTTATTTTTTGAAAGCTTATAAGCTTTCAAAAAAATTAACAATTGAAAGTAGTATAAAGGGAAAAATATTTAATCAAAAAAGAAAGACAGCCAAAAACATGTCTGCTGTTGAAGAGAATCGTAAGGACTATAAAAAAGCATTAAAATATCGCAAAGAATCACAACAATGGAAAGACTCTTTAAATAATCAAAATACAATTTATGAAGTAGCCCAGAAAGAAAAAGAGTTTGCAGTTAAAGAAAAACAAAAAGAGGTTACTTTTTTAGAAGCTGAAAATAAAATTAAAGAAGCACAAAAAAAAGAGCTTTTATATGCCGCTATTGTGTTGTTAATTTTATTATTAACTAGTGTTTACTTTTATAGAGAAAAAGTAAAACGAAATAAAATTATAGCACATCAAAAAGAAGATTTAGATGCTTTAAATGCTACAAAAGACAAGTTGTTTTCTATTGTAAGTCACGATTTACGTTCTTCAGTAAATGCTTTAAAAAGTAGTAATGTTGTTTTGTTAGATAATTTAGCCTCTAAAAATATTGATGCATTGGGTAATTTATTAAAGAAAAATAGTGCTATTGTTAACGGTGCGTATGGGTTGTTAGATAACTTATTGCATTGGGCGTTGTCGCAAACTAAGCAAGTTTATTTCGAAATAAAATCTACTCGACTGTTTTTCATGGTGGAACAAATGGCTTATAATTATAAACCTTTAATGTTTGAAAAAAATATTCATTATGAAAATAAGGTGTCTAAAAAAGATCTTGTTTTAGCAGATCAAGAATCATTAAAGTTAATTATTAGAAATTTGTTAGATAATGCTATAAAATTTTCTAATAAAGATGGAGAGATTAAAGTATATTCAAGAAATGTAGAAGAAAATTTTTGCGATTTAATTGTAGAAGATACAGGTATGGGAATGACAAATGAAACTCGTTTAAAGCTTTTAGAAGATACGTTACTACTATCTAAAAAAGAACACGAAGAGGTTATTGGTACTGGATTAGGATTGCAATTATGTAAGACAATGGTTAAAAAAAATAATGGAAAATTTTCTATAGAAAGTGAATTAGGTGTAGGTACAAAAATGATTGTATCTTTACCTAAAAAACAAGATAATGGATAATGTTAATGTATTTATTATAGAAGATACTCCAGCAGAAAGTGATCGTTTAATTAAAGTGCTAGAAGCCAATAATTATGTAATTACTGGAGTTGCTAGAAACTTTAAAGAAGCATTAACTAAATTTTACCAGGTAAAGGTTGATATTGTTATTATAGATATTTTTTTAAATGGAGTAGCTGACGGTATTTCTTTTGCAGAAACTATTAGTATTGTTCCTGAAGCTACAAAACCATTTGTTTTTTTAACTAGTTCTACCGATCGTCAAATTTTTGAAAGAGCAAAGCTAACTCAACCATTTAGTTATTTAATGAAACCTTTTAATGAGTTAGAGGTTTTATATGCTATTGAAATGGCAGTAGAAAAATTTTATGACCAAAATGATGTTTTTTTAGACGAAGAAGAAGATACTGTTATAAGTAGCGATTACTTGTTTATTAAAAAAGGGAAGTCGTTAAAAAAGGTATTACTTTCTGATATTATTTACATTGAAGTTGAAGAGAAGTATTGTAATATCATTACAGAAAAAGAAAAGTTTGTCATTCTAATTTCATTAACTAAAATTTTAAAGCTATTAGATTCGTCTATTTTTTGCAGAACACATAGAAACTTCATTATAAACATGGAGAAAATACTAGAGATTGTACCTTCTGATAATCTTATTTTATTACAAGGCAATCACCATGTTACCTTAAGTGAGCGTTATAAAGATATAATAAAAAAAGTCCGTACGTTGAAATAGTGCCATCTACAATCTCATTGTAGATGTGAATTTGTCTTTTAATAACATCTTAATTGTTTCTAATAATACATTTTAGGATTAAAAGCTTTGCGAAAATATAAAAAAGTCATTGCGATTGAGGTACAAAAGAAGCAATCTATTGGTATTGGTTAGCTAACAAATTAATCTTACATCATTGATGGTATTTATATCAAACTATAAAGTGTAAAACATATAATAATTAATACTCCATTCCATACTTTTCTTCCTTTGTGGAAAAGAATTCTTGTCTTATTCCATTTTTTATATTTCTAGGGTACTTCTAAAGTAATTTTGAATTAGAAATAATAGTTAACTACAATTTTTCGAATTTAATTACTAACCCAAAAAAGAAATTATGTCAAATACAATTAACATAACAAAATGTGATAATCAACTTGTTCTTTTTGCTGTGAATGGAAGCGAAAGTTATGAAATATGTAATATACAAAGTGGGAATTTTCATGCAGTAGATTTAGATATCAATGTAGAAGCAAGTGAAAATGGAACTTTTTCAGGTACATATCAACCAGAAGGAGGTACATCAAAAGATTTAAGTGGAGCTATCACTGTAAAAATACCAGCAGGAAACTATTCTTTAGTATATGCAGGTTTAAATTGGGGAGGGCCTTATAATTTTGAATTTACTTTAAATGATGGTGAACCATACAGTTTATTAAATAAAGAAGATAAACCATTAGAAGGAGTGGTTTGGGCTCAGGGTAATTTAAATATAACATTAGATGTTAAGGCTACGGCTACCGTTTAAAATTAATTATTAATAATAACGAAACTGCCTAAAAATTCATCATTAAAGTCATTGCGAATTTTTTTATTTAAGAGTAATCTGTAAATCAGATATTTTAAGATGACTTCATTTTATTTGTAAAGACAATTTTTAAACAGTTTAGTTTACTAAAAAAAACAGAAATTATGTCAAAAGTATTTCAATTATCAGTTTTAAGTCAAAATGATCCAGGAGCAGCAGATGGAGATAAATTATGTTGTAAAATTGTAGGTGTATGCAACGGATCATTACGTGAAGGATCTTTCCCAGTAAATGAAAATGTTGCTTTACCAATACCACCACAAGAAGGGAAACAAGCACCAGCAACTCCAACTTGGTTTTTAATACCAGAAAATGGTTTAGAAGGAAGCTTTACAGTTGAAATTTTTTGCCCAACTGATCCATCTTACCCTAGTAGAACAATAGCTGTTTCTGAAGTAGATGTTATAAATTGGGCAAAGGTGCCTTTTGGGGAAAGAGAAAATCAAATTTATGAAGGTGGAGAATATGGTATTTTTGGATTTGCTCAAGAAGGGCCAATTTATACTATTACCGCTGGGGTTTTAAATCCAAGAAAAAACGGGAACTAGGGAAACTGTATAAAAAGTGAGTTTATGCGTTTTACTTTAAAGAAAAACTCAGAATTTAATTTTAAATTCTGAGTTTTTTTGTGGTATTATTTTACTGAATGTTATTCTTTGTATCCTAACATGTCATCAATAGTATTTGCGGTTACTGAATGATAGTTAGCACGGGATTTCTTATAAATAGCTAATGCTTCATCTACTTTGCTACTGTTTTTATACGCTTTAAAAATAGTTGATACATACCAACGTCTACCAACGTTAGTTAAAAAAGCTTCAATAGTAGCATCAACATTATTACCTCTATAATTATGCGTTATGGCTTTTTCAAACCAAACCATAGCAATGTAAGAGTTTGTTGAGCTTGTTAAATTAAAGGTAGTATCAAGTGTTGTTAATTGTTCTACTGTAATTTCTTTAGGGAAATTACGAATGAAGTGAACCCATTCTTGTGTTGTCCAGTTTTTTGTAATAGTAGCATCAATCCTATTTTTGTTAATAAACTCAGATAACACTTTTTCTACATTACTAAATTTATCAGAAGTGATTATTGATTGATTTTTAGGAACTCCAGGTTTGTAAATCCATTCTTCTGTATTAAATTCAACTTGATTTTTTTCTAAAAGATTTGCATTTAAATAAGTAATAAACTTTTCAGTAGTCATTGTAGAGAAGGCGTGAGTTTTAAAATAATTTTTTAAAAAAACATCAAACTTTTCTCTACCTACAGTTTCTTCTAAAGTTCTTAAAAATAAATATCCTTTATCATAAGCAATGCTATTCATTCCGTCATCAGGATTACGTCCTTTTAAGTTCAATTTTAATTTAGTGTCTTCAGGAGAATCTTTAAAGCCTTCTAGCTCATCTTCTAAATCTTGTTTAGCTATAAGTGCTAACATGTTGGCTCTGTCTTTTCCGTATAAAGCTTCCATAATACGTAGCTCAAAATAAACAGTGAATCCTTCATTTAACCAGAAATCATCCCAGGTAGCATTTGTAACTAAATTTCCAGACCATGAATGTGCTAACTCATGAGCAATTAATGAGGTTAAACTTTTATCTCCAGCAATAACAGTTGGAGTTGCAAATGTTAAACGAGGGTTTTCCATTCCTCCAAAAGGAAAACTAGGAGGTAAAACAATAACGTCAAACTGTTCCCAGTCATAATCACCATATAAATTTTCAGCAGCAGCAACCATTTTTTCCATGTCTGAAAATTCTTCATGCGCTTTATCTAACACAGATTTTTCAGCATAAATACCAGTTCTATTACTAACAGCTTTATATTCTATATTACCAACAGAAAGTGCAATTAGGTAAGGAGAAATAGCTTGTTTCATTTTAAATGTATAAATACCATCCTCATTTTTTACTTTAGGATTCTCGGCACTCATTACAGCCATCAATGAAGATGGTACTTTTACAGTTGCGTTATAGGTAACTCTAATTTGCGGACTATCTTGTATTGGTATCCAAGTACGGGTTAAAATAGCTTGCCCTTGTGTAAATAAAAACGGATCAGTTTTATCTGCAGTTTGTTGAGGTGTTAACCACTGTAAAGCTTCTGTTTTATTAGTAGTATTATAATGTATTGTGATAGTTTTTGTAGCTGAAGTAATAGGTATTTTTAAAGCTTTCCCTAATTGTTTATTAAAATCTCCAAGAGAAAATTTCACTTCTTTGTTGTCGGCTAGCACGTTTTTAATTTCTAAAAACTTGGTGTCTAAGATAATCTCAGAAGCTTCATTGCTAGTGATATTATATGTTGCAGTTCCTTCAATTTGTTTTGAATCGAAATTAACATTAATATCTAGATTTAAATGCTTAATAACCGCTTGGTTAGGTTTTGAAAAAGAGTGAGGCTCTTCTGCATATTTTTTACTTACTTTTTCTTCTTTCTTTATGTCTGTGCAGCTTGTTAAACAAATTAAGACTAAAAAACTTAAAAGATTTATTTTTTTCATGATGTGATTTTGTGGCACTAAAGTATTATTATATTTTTAAAATATTCATTTTATTGATAATTTAATAAGGTAGAGCATGTTGTTTTTATATAAGCTTGGTAGGTAATTTAATATTATTAGATACTTCATGAAATTAGTTCTATGGTTTCGTATTCTTATGCACAAAATTGATGTTTTTGTTCCTTTTTTTTCTAAAACATTAAATAGCTAGGGTACTTTTAAGAAGAAATTAAGTAATAAATACTTTAAAACTAATTATTATGTCACAAGAAACTACAAATTATCCAATAAATAAAGAACAATTATCAGGACAACATGGTGGTTCAAGAGAATTTGGACCATTACTTCTTACTTATAATTTAGATTTAACTCAAGAGAAAATAACTGTTACCGCTAAATTAGCGGGAGTTACAATTGGAATTAGGGTTATAGAATTAAATAATCCGTATCCTGTAGAAATAGCAGGTTCAACAGGGATTTCTAGAGCAGAAATAGAACTGACTGTAAATGCTAGTAATAAAACATTGAATTATAATATTAGTGTTGAAAATTTCGGTTCTAGAGTTTTTAAAGGAAGTGGAGTCCTTCTAGATTGGTAAAAATAAAAAGCTTGTTTAATTTTTAGTTAAACAAGCTTTTGTTTTAAAATGAATTTTATTATTTTCTATTTTACTTCAAGAGAAGTGAATTTGAATGTGTTTCCATCAAATAATCCTTTATCAGATAATTTTAAAGAAGGAATAACTAGTAACGCCATAAATGATAATGTCATGTATGGAGCACGAAGTTTACTCCCTAGTTGTTTTGCTATGGTATCTAACTCAGCATAGGCCTTTCCAATTTCATTAGCAGGTTTGTCGCTCATAATTCCAGCAACAGTTAAGGGTACTACCTTTTCAACAGTATTTGAAACTGCACAAATACCACCTTTGTTTTCAATTAAAAGGTTTACAGCTTTACAAATAGCTTCATCTGAAACACCTACAGCTATAATATTATGTGAATCATGGCCAACAGAACTAGCAATAGCACCTTCTTTCAATCCGAAATTTTTAATAAAAGCAATAGCTGGCTCTGAGTTTTGATAACGATTTACTACTGTCATTTTTAATACATCATTATTTATATTAGAAACTAAGTTGCCTTCTTTAATTAACGAGTTTACTTCAATTTCGTTGGTAATTAATTCACCGTCCAAAGCTTCAATAGCTCTTATTTTATCAGAAGAAGAATGAAACTCAAAATCAGATATAATTTTTTTATCAGCATTAAAATTATTTAAAACTTCAAATTCTACGGACTTAATAAAAGATTTTCCGTTTTCAGCAACTAACTCTCCATTAATATAATTTTGTAAAACATTAAATTCTTTTAAATCGTTAACCACTATAAAATCGGCATCATCTCCTTCTGTTAATAAACCGACCTCTAAATTATAATGTTTGACAGGGTTTATACAAGCAGCTTGTAATACTTTAAAAACATCAATATTTTTAGCTACAGCACGTTTACATAAGTGATTAATATGACCAACTAATAAATCATCTGGGTGTTTATCATCAGAGCAAAACATCATGTTTTCGAAATGATCAGGTAGTAAATCAATTAAAGCATCAAAGTTTTTAGCAGCACTACCTTCTCTAATAATAATTTTCATTCCTTTCTGAAGCTTCTCTAAAGCTTCTTCGTATGTAAAGCATTCATGATCTGTATAAATACCAGCAGAAATGTATTTAGTTAAATCATCCCCTCTTAAACCAGGAGCGTGACCATCTACAGGTTTATTGTAATGTTTAGCCCAAGCTATTTTTTTTAGAACTTCAGTGTCATCATATATAACACCTGGGTAATTCATCATTTCAGCTAGATACTTGATGTCAGGGTTTTCCATCATTTTTTTGATGTCATCTGAATCAATGATTGCACCAGCACTTTCAAAAGAAGTTGCAGGAACACATGAAGGAGCACCAAAATTAAATTTTAACGGGACTTTTTTTCCATTTTCAATCATAAAATTAACTCCTTCAATTCCTAGTACATTTGCTATTTCATGTGGGTCAGAAACAGTAGCAACTGTTCCATGAATTACTGCAATTTTTGCAAATTCAGAAGGAACTAGCATAGAGCTTTCAATATGAATATGTGCATCTACAAAACCTGGGATAATATAGTTTTCAATCGAATGATTAGCTTCTTTTATAGTAACTATTTTACCGTTTTTACATTCAATTTCGCCCTTATAAATTCGTCTATTAATAATATCAACTATATTTCCTTGTATTGTCATTCTCTGTTCTTTTATAAATGCTAAAATAAGTAGTATTTCTGCATAAAAAAAGCACCCTTTACAGGATGCTTTTTTAATTGTTATATTTTTTAAGTTAAGCTATTGGCCCTCCTTTAATAATTTCTTCACTTGCCATTTCTTCAAATTGAGCAAAATTCTTTCTAAATGAAGTAGCTAATTCCATTGCTTTAGCATCATAAGCATCTTTGTCTGCCCATGTTTGTTTAGGATTTAAAACTTCATCAGGAACATTTTCACAAGTTGTAGGCATTGATAATCCAAATATTGGATGTTGTACAAATTCAACATTTTCTAGCTTACCTTCTAAAGCTTCAGTAATCATAGCACGCGTATGCTTTAATTTCATTCTACTTCCTGTACCATAAGAACCACCAGTCCATCCTGTATTAATTAACCATACATTTACACCAGCTTCTTGCATTTTATTACTTAGCATTTCAGCATAACGAGTTGGATGTAAAGGCATGAATGGAGCACCAAAACAAGCAGAAAAACTTGGTAAAGGTTCATTAATTCCAGCTTCAGTACCCGCCACTTTAGCTGTATAACCAGAAATAAAATGGTAGGCAGCTTGACCAGGTGTTAATTTAGATATTGGAGGCAATACACCAAAAGCATCAGCAGTTAAAAAGAAAATGTTTTTAGGGTTCTTTCCTATTGATGGTTTTTGAATGTTTTCAATATGATAAATAGGGTAGCTTACACGAGTGTTTTGAGTAATTGAAGTATTATGGAAATCAACATCTCCTTTTTCATCCATTACAATGTTCTCTAATATTGCACCACGCTTTATTGCTCCGTAAATTTCAGGTTCTTTTTCTTGAGATAAGTCAATTACCTTAGCATAACAACCTCCTTCAAAGTTAAAAACAGTGTTTTCAGAAGTCCAACCATGTTCATCATCTCCAATTAAACTACGGTTTGGATCTGTAGATAAAGTAGTTTTACCAGTACCTGATAAACCAAAGAAAATGGCAGTATCACCATCTTTTCCAATATTAGCAGAACAGTGCATTGGTAATGTGTTTTTATCAACAGGTAAAATGAAATTTAAAGCAGAGAAAATTCCTTTTTTAATTTCACCAGTATAGCCAGTACCTCCAATTAAAGCTATTTTTTTACTAAAATTTAAAATAGCAAAATTATGTTGACGTGTACCATCTACTTCAGGGTTTGCCATAAATCCAGGAGCATTAACGACAGTCCATTCAGGAGAGAATCCTTTTAACTCTTCTTCCGTTGGACGTAAAAACATGTTGTAAGCAAACATGTTACTCCAAGGATATTCGTTTACGACTCTAATGTTTAATTTATAGTCTTCATCAGCACAAGCATAACTATCTCTAACAAAAACCTCTTTATTTGAAAGATAAGAAGTAACCTTATCGTATAATTTATCAAACTTTTCGGAATCGAAAGGGATGTTTATATCTCCCCACCAAATTTCATCTTTGGTGATATCGTCTTTAACGATAAATCGATCCATAGGAGAACGTCCTGTAAATTCACCTGTTTTGACTGCTAATGCACCAAAACTAGTATTTTCTCCTTGCTCTTTTTTAATAGTAATATCATGCAACTCGTCTGAAGTCAATTGATAACGCACCGTAGCATCTTTAATACCTAGGCTGTCTATCGAAATCGTTTTCGCATCAAGATTTGTCATCTTAAAATATTTTAGTTGTGTTTTATTTGGGACAAAAATAGTTCTTTTTGTTAAAACACCTGATACATCAGCAAATTTTATTAACTATTCATTCTTAATAACTTTCTTTAAAAAATAAAAAGAGGTTAAAAACCAACCTAAAATTAATAATAGTCCCCCCAATGGTGTAATGAACCAAATATATTTAGCAGGAACACTTAGTAGCTGGATAGCGTAGATAGATCCAGAGAATAAAATAATACCAATGATTACTAAAAGACTTATTTTATGCTTAAAGGAGGTGGTTATTTGATTACTTACATTTATGAATAATAAAAAAAGAGCATGATACATTTGATATTTCACAGCTGTTTCAAAGCTATTTAAAGCTTCTGGGCTTAATTTATTTTTTAAAGCATGTGCACCAAATGCACCTAGAACCACTGCTACTGCTCCTAAAACTGAAGCTGTTGTTAAATTTTTATACATTTTTAAAGTTTTTGTTTAAAATTAAACTTTTTTAACGATATTGCTACCCTAAATTAATAAGAACAAAAGTACATTATATAGATGAAAAATATATTGATTATTGGTGCTGGAAGATCTAGTTCTTCGCTTATAAAATATTTGTTAGATAAGTCTTCAACAGAAAATCTACATATTACTATTGGAGATGTATCAGAAGAAAATGCATTGTCGAAAATTAATGGGCATAAAAATGCATCAGCAATTAAGTTAGATGTATTTAAAGAAGAGGAAAGAATAGCGGCGATAAAAAAAGCTGATATTGTGATATCAATGTTACCTGCACGTTTCCATATAGAGGTAGCAAAAGATTGTGTTACTTATAGTAAACATATGGTTACTGCATCTTATATTTCTGAAGAGATGAAAGCTTTGGATGCCCAAGTAAAATCGAAGGGCTTAGTTTTCATGAATGAAATTGGTTTAGACCCAGGGATTGATCATATGAGTGCTATGCAAGTAATTGATAGAATTAAAGATGATTCAGGTAAAATGTTATTATTTGAATCTTTTTGTGGAGGTTTGGTAGCGCCTGAGAGTGATACTAATTTATGGAACTATAAGTTTACCTGGAATCCAAGAAATGTAGTTTTAGCAGGGCAAGGAGGTGCTTCTATGTTTATTCAAGAAGGGACTTATAAATATATACCTTACCATAAATTGTTTAGAAGAACAGAGTTTTTAACGATTAATGGAAGTGGGAAATTTGAAGCTTATGCTAATAGAGATTCTTTAAAGTATAGAAGTATTTATGGATTGGAAGACATAGAAACAATGTACAGAGGAACGGTACGTAAAGTTGGTTTTTCTAGAGCTTGGAATGTATTTGTTCAGTTAGGAATGACTGATGATTCTTATACTATTGAGGATTCTGAAAATATGAGTTACCGTGATTTTACGAATTTATTTTTGGCATACTCTCCTTCTGACTCAGTTGAGTTAAAGTTTCGTTCTTATTTAAAAATTGACCAAGATGATATAATGTGGGATAAATTTTTAGAGTTAGATATTTTTAATCCAGAGAAGAAAGTAAACTTAAAGAATGCAACACCAGCACAAATTTTACAAAAAATATTAATGGATTCTTGGACTTTAGAAAAAGAAGATAAAGATATGATTGTAATGCACCATATTTTTGGTTATGAGAAAGATGGAGGTAAGCATCAGGTTGAAAGTAGTATGATTATTAAAGGAGATGATCAAACATATACCGCTATGGCAAAAACTGTAGGATTACCAGTGGCCATGGCTGCATTACGAATTTTGAATGGAGATATAACTACTCCAGGAGTACAGTTGCCAATAAATAAAGAAGTGTATGAGCCTATTTTAAAGGAGTTGGAGGAGTATGGAATTATTTTTAAAGAGAAAGATGTACCTTTTTTAGGGTATAATCCTGAGAGCGTAAAAGGTTAATTTTTATTGATTAAAAAAATAATCTTTAACTTACAAAAGATTATTAACAATAAAAAGTACACTAATTTTGAGTCATTTATTATCACAGTTACATAAAAACAGTATAGTAAATACTTATTAAAAATAAAATAGGCATTGATTTATCAGTGCCTATTTTATTTTTAATAAGTAACATTCTTAGGGAGAAATTTCTATTGAAAAACTGTTTTTATTTTTCTACAGAAAGAAAGTATTTTTTAGTAGAAAGATAAAAATCAATAAAGTAAAGTTAATTTAACCTAAATGAATTAGGGAGTTAATTTATTTCCTACTAGTTTTGCAGGTTATTAATATAATTAATTAAAAACAATACCATAACACAAATAACAAAAGTCAATAATGAAAAAATCAACCTTTCATAAAATTATTTTTTCTTTTTTAATTTTTCAGTTTAGCATTATAAATGCACAAGATAAATTTAATACTCCTTATGGAAATAATTCTGCAGTTGGGAAGTATGTAAAGATAAATGGAGCTAATATCTATTACGAAGAATACGGTAAAGGTGAACCTTTATTAATAATTCATGGATGCGGTGCAGATATAAAAGCAATGGAGTATCAAATTGATTATTTTAAAGATAAATATAGGGTAATTGTAGCTGATAGTAGAGGTCAAGGTAAATCTGAATTGAAAACAGACTCTTTAACTTATACACAAATGACAAAAGATTTTGTGGAGCTTATAAAATATTTGAAATTAGATGCAGTCAACATTCTTGGTTGGAGTGATGGTGGAATTTTAGCTTTAAAAATAGGAATAACTAATGAGGTTAAGGTGAATAAAATAGTAACTATGGGTGCTAATTTACGACCAGATACTACAGCTGTTAATAGCTGGGCATTAGAGCAAGTTAGAGAGATGCATGCAGAAACATTAACAATGATAATGAAAGGTGATACATCTAAAGATTGGAAAACAGAATTACAATTAGATAGAATGTTGTTAACCCAACCGAATATTAGCCATTTAGAGTTGAAAAAAATTAAAGCTTCTGTATTAATTATGAATGGAGATAGAGACATTATTAAAAATAAACATGCTGTAGAGATATTTAGCAACTTATCTACTGCACAATTATGTATAATGCCAGGTACTAATCATGGAGCCCCTCGTAATAAATCAAAAATGTTTAATGAAATTGTAAATGATTTTTTGAGTAAAGAATTTAATTATTCAGATAAAACACACTAACTATAATAATTACATTTTTAAATAAAAATCTTTGGTAAGATTTATATAGGCATCAGTATACTGGTGCCTTTCTTTTTCAATAACTAATTCTTCTTGTATAATATCAGATTCTTTAAAAGAAAACTCTAACAAACTTCTTTTAAACTCTGTGTTTTCATTTCCTTTTACGTGACATATTTTATTAGGAAAAAGATTATTTGATTTTGCTATTTTAATAAACTCTTTTTCTTCTTTAGATGGAATTATTACCGAAAATAAACCGTCCTTTGAAAGTAAATTACGTACTCCCTCAATTAATTCTTTAAAAGAAAGAGATGTTGTAAAGCGTGCTTTATTTCTTGCTAAATCAGCTGTTTCAAATTCATCATTGTAAAAAGGAGGATTAGAAATAATAAGATCATATTGTTCTTCTTCTTCAGTCATTTCAATAGCAAACTCGGTAAAAGGAGCATTATAGCAAAATAAGCGATCTCCCCAATCGGATTGCTCAAAATTCTCTACTGTTTGTTCATATGCATTTGCTTCTATTTCTACAGCATCTATAGTAGAAGCATTACTTCTTTGTGCTAACATTAAAGAAATAATACCAGTTCCTGAACCTATATCTAAAATAGTATCTGGATAATTGTTTAGTGAACACCAAGCTCCTAATAAAACAGCATCAGTGCCAATTTTCATAGCAGTTTTATCTTGATGTATTGTGAATTCTTTAAATTTAAATGGTTTCATTTATAAAATTCTTTCTAAAAGTTTTTCTGCATTTAACCATAAATAAAGAGCAATTGCTAACAGTATTATAAAAAACAATCCTTTTTTAGGTTTTGTTCTTTTTCTATTTCCAAACCTTCTTTTAAACTCCATTTACTCTATTCTGAAAAATTACAATTCGAAGGTAAAACAAACCAATCTATTTACATTAATAAAAAGTAAATTTTATTTTTTTTAAAAAAAGTATAGGGTAAAAAGAAGTATAAAAGTATTAGATATGAAGCTAAACGTTTAGGTAAAAAAAATATTAATTTAAAATGGGGGATTATGAAATTATTTATTAATAGAATTCAGAGAATAGTAAAAATAATAAAACTTAGTATATCTATGAGTGATCTTGGTAAAGGTGCTGGATATGCTATCAAAAGGTAAAACTAAAATTTTAAAAATGAAAAAAATAAATTTATTAGGAACAGCAGTATTGGCTGTAATGATATTAACATCATGTTCAAATGATGAAATAGTAAATCCAAATTCAGAAGAGGATAATAAGTTAGAATTATTTAAATATTCTTTTGAAAAAAGCAATGAAGGTTTTTTAACAGCAAAAGAGAGTGATTATACAGCGAATACACCAGTGGTTAATCTTTCTGCAGATAAAAATCATTGTGGAAGGTTGTTTACCGGAACTTCTAAAACGTTTACAACTTGGAAAGGGTACAATTTTAAAGGTAATGATACTAGGTTTTTAGGGTTGAATATGGGGAATTGTAAAGGTGTTTTTGACGGGGTAGCTAAAAAGGATTTTAAGCTTTCAGTACCATTATTAAAAGGTAAAGGTAAAATTTCATTTAATTATTATAGGCCAGGAGACTTTACTGGTTGGGGATATGTATTTAAAGTGTATATAAGTAAAAAAGAAGAGAAAGATCCTTTTAAAAATTCAATTATACAGTTAGAACCAAGAATTGAGTCAAGTGGGTGGATTAGTTATGCAAAAGATTTAAATGTTGATTTAAAATCTGGAGATTATACACTGTATATTCATATGGTTGGGGCAGCAGCCATCGATGATATTTCATTAATAGAAAAAAAATAAAACTATAATTTTAGAAAAGATTTCTTAAAAAAAAGAAATCTTTTCTAATTGAAACTTAAAGCTAAATACAGTATCTTGGTTTGTGTATGATTAGTGATAAAAAGTCAATTTGTAATCCTATTGTTTTTGAAGAGGTTTACAAAACAAATATAAAAGCGCTGCGAAATTATATTTATTATAAATGTGGTGATGTATCGTTATCTGAAGATATTGTG
This sequence comes from Tenacibaculum halocynthiae, assembly GCF_964512825.1. NCBI lineage: Bacteria > Pseudomonadati > Bacteroidota > Flavobacteriia > Flavobacteriales > Flavobacteriaceae > Tenacibaculum > Tenacibaculum halocynthiae. The sequence continues at coordinate 146,171 of NZ_CAZELG010000043.1, forward strand.
CAAGATGCATTTATGAAAATATGGAAGAATTGCTCAAACATAATACCTAATACAGTTAAAGCATTATTATATAAAATGTCATTTAATTCACTCATGAGTTTTTTTTCTCATAAGAAGGTAGTTCTAGAACATGAAAAACTACAAAACCCTATTAATTCAACAAATGAAGATCCTGAGTTTTTACTTGAAGAAAAAGAATTTCTAAAGAAATTACAACAAGCTATAGCTGAATTGAGGGATAAAGATCGAGAGGTTTTTTTGATGAATAGAATAGATAAAAAAAAGTACAGAGAGATAGCTGATGTTTTAGATATATCTATAAAAACGGTTGAAAAAAGAATGAGCAGTGCACTAAAAGAATTACGAAAAAAAATAGAAATCATTTAGTTTATGAATAATGAAAAATATAATATATTATTAGCTAAATGGCTGGAGAATGATATTTCTGAAGATGAATTAATTGTATTAAAGCAAAGAAAAGAGTTTGAAACATATTCTAAAATTGCAAAATATAGTTCAGAGTTTTATGTTCCTGGTTCTAATGAAAAAGAATTGTACAATCAGTTTTTAAATAAAACAAGAAATGAAAAAAAGAATAAAACTAAAAAAATAAGCATTGGTTATTGGGGAGCTAGTGTTGCTGCTGCTATATTGCTTTTATTTGGAGTTTTTCAAATGAAAAATAGTTCAGTAGAAGAGTTTACAACAATGTATGGAGAACAATTAACAGTATTTTTACCAGATAGTTCCGAGGTTCTTTTAAATAGCAATTCTAAAGTGTCATTTTCTCCGAAACTTTGGAGTAAAACTAGAAAAGTAACTCTTAAAGGAGAGGCCTATTTTAAAGTGAAAAAAGGGGAGAAGTTCAAAGTGATAAGTAATGAAGGAGAAATATCAGTTTTAGGAACAGCTTTTAATGTTAATTCGCAATTAAACTTTTTAGAAGTTAAGTGTTATGAAGGCAAAGTATTGGTTAGCAGAAAAGGAGTGGAACATATATTGGTGAAAAATCAAGCTATTAGGCAAATTAAAAATGAAGCTTACGAAAATTGGAATATTGAAAGTTTTGAACCAATATGGAAAAATGGTGAAATTTCTTTTGATAATACTCCTTTAAAATATGTTGTTAATAAAATACAAGATGTTTTTGGGGTTTTAATAAAAACAAAAAATATAGATTTAGAAAGAAGGTTTTCAGGAAGTTTTTCTAATTCTGATCTAACCATAGCATTGGTAGCAATAACTGATACTATGGGATTCAAGTATGAAGTTAAAGAGAAAGAAGTTTTATTTTATAAATAGGTTATATGCGAAATTGTTTTTTTTTTCTAGTTGTTTTATTTGTTGCAAGTTCAGTGTTTACCCAAAATAAAGTAAAAAAAAAGAACTTATTAAAAACAGTGCTTACCAATATCGAAAGCAAGCATAATGTAAAGTTTTCTTATGCTGAAGAAACAATAAATAATAAATATTTTGAACTTCCTATTAATGGTGAAAATTTAAAGGACTTATTACAAAGCATTGAAAAAGAGGTAGGGGTTTATATAAATAAAATAAATGAACGTTATTATTCTATTGTAAAATATACTTCTAAAAAAATAAATATTTGTGGTTACATCAAAGATAGTTTAACAAATTATTCTTTGGAGCAAGCGACTATTGTTTTAAAAAATAAACAGAGCATAGGAACTACAACAGATTCTAATGGTTTTTTTAAATTAAAGAAAATCAGAATTAATGATACATTACAGGTGTCTTTTGCAGGTTACAAAACAATTCTTATGTTAGGGAACGACTTTTACAAAAAGAAATGTTTAGAAGTTAAATTAAAAGAAAAGCTTAATGTTTTAGATGAAGTAATTATTGCAAATTACCTTTCAACAAATACAATTAAAAATGATGATGGTTCTATTGTTATGAGACCCAAAAAACGTGGAGTTTTACCTGGTTTAACAGAGTCAGATGTATTATTAAGTACTCAGCAAATACCAGGGATTCAAAGCCCTGTAGAAACAGCCGCAGGAATTCATATTAGAGGAGGAACTCCAGATCAAAATTTAATTTTATTTGATGGTATTAAACTATACAATACAGCTCATTTTTTTGGTTCTATTTCAGCATTTAATCCAAATATTATTGATAAGGTAACAGTTTATAAAAATGCTTCTAATATTAAATACGGAAACCATATTGCTGGAGTAATATCTATGAATTCCATGGATGAAGTCCCTCAAAAACAGTCAACTGGATTTGGGGTAAATATGACCGCAATTGATGCTTTCACAACAATACCGTTAACAAAAAAAATAGGAATACAATTATCTATTAGAAGTTCACTGTCTGATTTTTTAAAAACCCCTACAATGAATAATATTTCTACTAAAGTGTTTCAAAATACAAGTATTTCAAAAGGAAATTTACTGGCAGAACAACCTTATGTAGAAGCAAAAAATGATTTTAGTTTTCTTGATATGAATACAAAATTTCTATACCAGTTAAATGAGAAAAATAAAATAACATTACAACAAATATTAATACATAACTCGTTAGATTATAGATTGCAAAACTTTAAAATAAATGATATAAGAAGCGATAAGTTAAAAATTAAAAATTATGGATTTGGTGCTACCTGGAATTCAAAATGGAATACTAGTTGGAAGCATAATTTAAATGTATATCATGCAAAATATACCTTAGGGTATCAACGAGAAAAAAATAGAGCAAAAACTATATATGATTATACAAATAAAGATAATACAGTTAATGAATTAAGTTTTGATTTTTTGATAACAAAAGAGTTGAATAAAAAAAGTAGTTTTTTAATTGGCTATCAGTACGCTTTTAGTAACATTTTTTTTAATTTGGAGAAAAAAAACACTGTTGTTTTTTCTGAGTCTAAAAATAAAAATGATGGTAGTATTAATAGCCACAGTATATTAACGGGTTATAAATATAAAAACAAAGATTTTTTTATAGTAGATATGGGAGTAAGAACAACTTACCTATCATCATTAAATAAAGTTGTTGCAGAACCAAGATTATATACTCAATTGAAAATAGCACCTAATTTTTGGTTGAATGCTTCAGCGGAATTAAAACAGCAATACACCAGTAAAATTGTAGAGTTTTTTACTTCAGATTTTGGTTTAGAAAATAAATTATGGGCTCTTTCTGATAATGAAGAGATCCCACTTTTACAAAGTAAACAATTTACATTTGGAAGTATATTTAAGTATAAAAAATGGGTAGTTGATTTTGGAATGTATTATAAAAGTATAAATGGAATAACTTCTTTAAGTTCTGGGTTTAATAATTACAGTAAAACAGTTTTCAATGGTAGTGCTTTAATTAGAGGATTTGATTTGTTAGTAAGAAAAAAGTGGAGTAATAGATTAAATACTTGGTTTAGCTATAATTTAGGAAATACCGCTCTTACTTTTGATGGCTTTAATAGTAATCAATCTTTTAATGGGGGATTTAATATTTCAAATTCACTATACATAGCACAACAAATTAAATTAAGTAGTTGGGATTTATCTTTGGGGTGGACTTATAAAGCGGGTTTACCATTTAGTTCTTTGATTAATTTAAATCCTAATAATGGGTTAGAGATAGAAAAGTATAATAACTCCAATTTACCAGCATATCATAGGTTAGATGCGTCTGCTACGTATAATTTTTTTTGGGATAAGAAAAATAAGATTATATCTAAAGTAGGTATTTCTTTTTTAAACATTTATAATAGAAAAAATATATTAAAAAGAACAAGTGAAGTTTCTTATGATGATGCTTTTAAAGCTACTTTAAATACAATTAATACATACTCTTTGAGTTTTACTCCGAATATTATTTTTAGAGTGGAGTTTTAAGGTAGATTAATTTCTTTTGGTTCCTCTTAACATTTCTCTTTTTCCTGGAGGTCCTGGAAGTCGTTCAACAATAAATCCAACTTTTTGCATTGCTCTCCTAACACTTCCTTTTGCAGAATAAGTTACCAATACACCATCATTCTTTAGAGAAATAAACATTTTATTAAAAATTTCTTCTGTCCATAATTCTGGTTGAACTCTAGCTCCAAATGCATCAAAATATATTAAGTTGTAAGTATCTTCATCTTTAATCTCTTTAAATTTTTTTTGTTGTTTTAATAAGCTGAAGTTCGAAGTAATTTGGTGTTTCACTTCCCAGGAACAACTATGCATTTTGTTAAAATGAATAGCTTGTTTTTCTGCTTTTAAAGTAGATACGTAATTTAAACTTTCAATTTCTTTACCTGTAATAGGATAGGCCTCTACACCAACATAATTGATGCTTTTTTGAGATTCTAAAAAAGTAATTAAACAATTTAATCCAGTTCCAAACCCAATTTCAAGTATAGAAATTTCTTTTTTTTCGATAGTCTCTAAACCACTTTTAATAAATACATGATAAGCTTCTTGAATAGCTCCGTGTTTAGAATGATATTGTTCATCCCATTCAGGTAAATGTATAGTTGTTGAACCATCAGAGGTTATAATTATTTCTCTTTTCAAATTATTTAATTAATAACTTTTTAATTCTTGGTATTGGACCTGTACAAGTAGTTTGATGACAAGCAATACAGCTATTTACAGCTTGATTAAAGTTTGTTGTTAAAGAGTCTTTAGAACTAGTGTATACTTTTTTCATATTTTGTATATAGAGGTTTGAAAACTGTTTAAAGCTAGATGTTCTGTCAGTAGAATCTGTTAATGTAGCTGTGTGTATTTTTAAATATCTTTCAGGAAAAGAATCAGGTATTTGACCTTTAAGTATTTTTTCTTTTAAATCTAAATTAACATGGTACATAGTATTCATTAAAGCTGCCATTTCTGACTGCTTATACATGATTAACTCTGTATTCTTTTTCTCTTCTTTTTTACAAGAAAAAAGAAGAGAAATTAATATCAAAATTATGAGTGGTCTTCTCATTAGTTTTTTAGTAAAACACCATCAGCTTCAAAAGCATATGTGTATTTAGGATCGGTAATTTTTGCTATTTCTTCTTCGCTTTTACCCGCATCTTTAGCATAATGTTGTAAATCTTTTACTGAAGTTTCAGTGACAAAAGCTTTACCGTTAACAATAACTTCTTTTTTATCAGAGTTTAGTGGCATGAAAAATCCGTAATCTTTAAAACGTACCATAGATTCCTTTTCATTTCCTAAATCTAATTTCATCCAACATCCTTTTTTCTTACAAACTTCATTTATAGTAGACGCAAATTTTATATTTAAAGTGTCGCCAGATTTTAAATTTTGGAATTTAGCAAGAACATCTGTTTTTGACAAAGTATTATCACTAGAAATTTTTTCACCAAAAGATACATATTCAGATTTTTGAGAGCTTTTTTCTGTAGTAGTTTCTTTTTTTTCTGTTTTACAAGATAAAAATAGAGTAGCAACAACAAGAGTTGCAGTTAGTAGTTTTTTCATAATCAGTTGCTTAAAAATATAGAATAACAAAGATAGGTATATTTGTTTAACTCTTAAAGTAATGCTTTTGATACTTATTGTTTTTGTAACTTTGTTGTGTTATAAAAATAGTAGTTTTATGGATATTAAAATTCAACCAATAAAAGAATCTAAAATTAGTCAAGTAGATTTTAACGATTTAAAATTTGGAAGTGTTTTTTCAGATCATATGTTTGTCTGTGATTATGTAGATGGGAAATGGCAAAATCCTAGCATTGTACCTTATGGACCTATAACTTTAGATCCTTCTGCTAAAATTTTCCATTACGGACAATCTATTTTTGAAGGTATGAAAGCTTATAAAGATACAGAAGGTAATATTTTGTTGTTTCGTCCTTTAGATAATTGTAAGAGACTAAATATCTCAGCAAAAAGAATGGTTATACCAGAAATTCCAGAAGATTTATTCATGAAAGGTTTAAAGGAGTTGTTAAAGGTTGATAACGCTTGGATTCCTACTAATGAAGGAAGTTCATTATACATTCGTCCTTTTATGTTTGCCACAGGAGAAGGTTTTCATGCATCACCAGCTGATGAGTATAAATTAATTATATGTACTGCACCGTCAGGAGCTTATTTTTCTGGAAAAGTAACAGTTCTAATAGAAGAAAAATATGCAAGATCAGCCAACGGAGGTGTAGGTTTTGCAAAAGCTGGGGGTAATTATGCCGCTCAATTTTATCCTACTCAGTTAGCTATAGATAAAGGGTATAATCAGGTTGTTTGGACAGATGATAATACACATGAATATATTGAAGAGGCAGGAGCAATGAATGTTTTTATTAGAATTAACGATACTCTAATAACTAGCCCTACAAGTGATAGGATTTTAGATGGTATTACTCGTAAAAGTATACTTCAATTAGCAGAAGATAATAAAATACCATTTGAAGTGCGTAAAATAACAGTTAAAGAAGTTGTTGAAGCAGCAAAGAGTGGTGAATTAAAAGAAATGTTTGGAGCTGGTACTGCTGCTGTTATTTCTCCTATAGCTGGTTTCGGGTATAAAGAAACTGATTATGATTTGCCAGAAATTGAAAATTCATATGCTTCAATTTTTAAAGAAAAGCTACTTAATATTCAGTATAACAGAGGGGAAGATATTCATAATTGGAGTGTTAAAGTTTAAAAAGGATAAAATATTTTCTCCAAAAAAGAGTTAATTATATTAAAAGTATAATTACTTAAATGGGAGAGAATGAAAAATATACTGCTTACAATGTTGTCTATTGTAGCTGGTTTTGGAATAAGCTTTTTTAGTATAAATACTTATTTGAAAACAAATGATTTAGCTGAAGTAAAAACTGAATCGGAAGTTACAAACAATAAATTAATATTAGACTTAAAGTCTAGTGATGTTCAAAAGAGCTTTAAGAGTTGGGATTTATATTCAAAAAAGAATATTGATTTGATGTCAACTTTTAAAGCTCTTGATGAAAATGGTGAAAATATTAGTAAAGGTGCTTTTTTAAATTTATTAAGAATTGGTTCTTATTTACCTATGAAAAGAGTTGATAAAAGAGAACTTTCTTATCAATTAGTATCTTTAAAAAACACTTCTGAAGTAAAAATTAAAAAATCAATAAAGAGTTTAGCGACTAATGCAAATCATTATTTTAGAATGGAAGGAAAACGACTTCCAGCTTATGAATTTGTAGATTTAAATGGTGTGCCTTATAATAAAAAAGACACAAAAGGTAAATTACTAGTATTGAAATGTTGGTTTATTACTTGTAAGGTTTGTGTAGAAGAATTTCCTGAGTTAAATAAGCTAGTAGATAAATACAAAGATGAAAAAGTAGCCTTCGTTAGTTTGGCCTTTGATGAAAAAGATAAGCTAATTAAATTTCTAAAAACAAAAACATTTAAATATCCAACCATACCAATGCAAAAAAAATACATGTCCAAGAAATTGAAAGTTAAACAATATCCTACACATGTAATTGTTGATACTAATGGGGTTATTATTAAGATGGTTAATAATGTACGTACTTTAACCTCTGAGTTAGATCAAATTTTAGGTAAATAAAATTAAATAATTATTTTTTTAAAATTTGTTCTATGTTAGGTTTAAAATAATTGGGTCCTTTTAAAACTTTCCCATCTTCACGGTAAATAGGCTTCCCATCTTCTCCTAATTTACTCATATTACTTCGTTGTATTTCATTAAATACTTCTTCAATCTTATCCTGCATACCATGCTCAATAATTGTTCCACATAAAATATACAGCATATCACCCAAAGCATCGGCAACTTCTACTAAATCATTATTTTCAGCAGCTTCTAAATATTCTTCATTTTCCTCTTTCATTAGGTTGTAACGAAGAAGTTTTCTTTCTTTATCAATGTTTGTTGTAGGGGTGTTTTTAATACCTAAACCGAAAGCGGTATGAAATTCGTGAACAGCGTTAATTTTGTTTTTCATGTATGTAGATTTTTTATAATGAATTATTTTATGCCTAGTTTTTTTTCTGTATCATTAAGATTAAATTGAGTCCAATTACTAATGTGATGTTTGATGTTCATTTTTTTAAAGTCTGAAATGTTTTTATCATTTACACCTACAAAATGGATGTCTAAATTTTTAGCAGTTGTAACATCCCACAAACCATCTCCAAAAGAAATAATGTTTTCAAAATTAGAAGTATGGTAATAATTTTTTGCTTTTTCTATTGCCGATTTTACAATATCTTCTCTTGTGAAAATTGTATTTGAAGCTTCTAAAACTTGAGGAATTAAATTGATATTTGCTTGTTGTAATTTTAAAAAGGCAGGTTGTAAAATAGAGCCAGTGGCAAAGCAAACACCATAATTGGTTTCATTAATAAAAAAATCAACCATTTTTTGAGCACCTTCAATTTCTGGAGTATCAGGATAACTTAAAAAATGTTCGGTCATGACTTTTTCAAATTCAGGAATAAAACCAAAGTCAAATTTTTTCTGATGTGTTTTTTCATAGTTAACACTAAAAATATAACTATCTGTAGCGTTTTTATAAGTTTTCCAATCAGTATTTACTTCGGTTATTCCAAAGTGCTTCATTGCAAATAATAATGAATCGGTGTGTTTGTCTTCACTTTTAGTAAGTGTGTCGTCTATATCAAGTACGATTAAGTTTTTCTTTGTCATAATGTGTTATGTGGCTAATTTTAAAAGTTTAGCTGGAACTATTTTTAGAACCCATGCAATCAATATCCATCGCTTAGATATATAGGCTACTCGTTTTTTTCTTTTAATAGCACTATAAATTTGTTTACTTGCTTTTTCAAGGGGTGTAAGCCAAAATATACCATCACCTAAAGCCATTGCTGTATCTACAAAACCAGGTCGAATATCTGTGATATAAACTTTTTTTGAGGGTATCGATTTTGTTTTGATGTATAAACTTTCTAGATATGCCTTTTGATATGCTTTTGAAGCAAAATAAGCAGGAGCAAATCGATTACCACGCAACGAAGCAATAGATGAAATACCAACCAAATGTCCGAAACCTTGTTTTTTAAATAAAAGATAAGCTAAGTTATATAACTTAGTAACACCAATTACGTTAGTTTGTAAAGTAGTATTTTCCTTTTCCCAGTTTAACTTAGTATTGGTAAAACCTACCCCCGATGATTGTATAATCAAATCAATTTTTCCTAATTCCGAAACGATTTCGTTAAATACATTTTCAACGCTTTCAATATCTTGTATGTCGTTTTGTTTACTAATAATTTGAGAAGGATAATTATTTTTTAACTCTTCTAGTTTTTCTTTTCGCCTTCCTGTGATAGCTACTCTATAACCATCATTAATTAAAAACTCTGTTAATCTTTTTCCAATACCAGAAGTGGCACCAAAAACAATAGCCGTTTTAGTTTGCATATAGTTAGTTTACAGATAAGGTTAAAACATTTTACCTATCAAGTAAATATATAAAGTTTATTTCTTATTCTCTCTCTCTTTTTAAGAAGGTATTAAAACTTTATTATAGATGATAATTATTATTTGAAATACAAATTCTTAAAAAATCTAAAATTTAGTAATCATCAATATAAATCATTCTTTAACTTTGCTGAAAATACAATTTTATGTTTACACCTGGTCGAATAATTTTTGCAAGCTTATTTGTGGTTGTTTTTATAATAGCTATGGTTGTTAGTTATAAGAAAGATGCTAAAAGAAATAAAAAGCATTATCAAAACGCAGCATTATACGTGGCGATATCGATAATAGTAACTATTTTATTGTTATTTCTTTTTAAGTATATAAATAAACATTAATCAATGTCTTCTAACTCATTTAATTTTGAATGATCTAAAACAGTATATCCTTCATCATCATAATAAAAAGTAGGAATATATTTAGCACCAACTTTTAGTTTAGAGAAATCGTAAGAAGATATTTGATATACATCTTGCCCAAAAGATTGTTCATGGTAACGAACAAGAATGTAAAGTTCAGCATCTAGTTTAGCTATTTCTTCACTAGTATATTTAAATAAAGGGCTGTTTTCATCTATTTCATGTACAATAGTCCAAGTAGTTGGAAGGTACATTATTTTATCTCTTTCTAAAGAGAATCTATAATAATTTCGTTTAAACTTATGATTTCCTGAGTCTTCTGTTATTGATAGAGTTACTGTAACTTCTGGTTCTATCATTACCGTTTTTCTGCTATTCATTATACGAAACATTAAAGCTCTGTGTTCTTTAAAATCTCTTAGAACTATATTTTCGCTAAAATGAATTGCAGCTTTAGGTTTAGAAAATCGCCCGTATATAAGTCCAGTTATAAAAGAAAAGCTTAATAAACCTAGCATAGCTTCAAAAGCAGCTATAAAATTGGCTATTACCCCTTGAGGTGCTAAGCCCCCATAACCAACTGTAGTTAATGTTTGGGCGCTAAAAAAGAAACCATTTAATAAGTTTTCAAAAAAAGAACCTTTTTCGTCTGTTATTTGCTCAATACCTATTGATATGTAGATTAATCCAAAAACTATATTTAGAAGTGTATAACCAATAAAAACAAAAGCAAAAAATTTTATCCAAGATAGTTCAATAAAATACGTGTAAATATCACGAATTGTAAATTTCTTATTGATATGACGAATGTTTGAGGTTCCGTCTTTATTAATAATATTTTGTGCATTTCTTTTTGAAGAATATCCCAATCCAGGATCTTTTATTTTTTTAGCCATAGGGATTTTTTATTGTCGATTGTAAAAATACAAAAACCGATTCTTTTCAGAATCGGTTTGTTATATTTAATAATACTTAAATTAATTATTAGTTTTTACTAGGTAAAAAGCTATAATTTTTAGCATAAAAATACATTTGTTCTTCAAAAGAGTTAGGTTGCATAATTTTTATGTCAGTAATAATACCTTCATCATTAGTTACAGGAGTTAATACAGGGTTAACAAAACCACTATATGGAGCAGATTTGAATTGTGAATTACGTTCTAAAACCTCTTTGTGAAGTTCTTGATCTACCTTTACACCGTATCCTTCAACTAAAGCTTTGGCAGCTTCAAAATCTCCTTCAGATTTTATTCTTTGTGTTTCTTTTAATAGGCGACCAAAAATTTCATGAAGTTTTGCATAGTCATTAACTATAAAATAAGTTTTTCCATTTTTAACAACTTTTTCAATAACATTGTCTTTTTTACCTTGTTCAAACGACCAAGCGGATACCCATTGACGATTTACCATATGATCTTCTTCAATATCATCTCCTAAATTAATTCTTATTAATTGAGTCATTAATCCATTTCTGATATATCCATCATAGGCAGCTTTACCAACTTTTTTCCAGTCATCAACTAGTCCAAGTTCTTGTAATTTTGGGTTCATTAAATAATATAAACCAACTAAATCTGCTCTACCTTCTTCCATAGTAGAAGCATAGTTTTTTAGAGTTTCTTTCGGTTGTCCTATTCCATCATTAATTTTACCAGAAGCATGGCCAATAACTTCATGAAGTGCTGTATGTAATTTATCAGCAAGTTTACCATATTTTACTTCTAACTCAATTTCTTCTTTATCATGAGCAAACTCTTCTAAACGACCAGTTCCTCCTGCATTATTGTATGACCCAATAATATTACCTAAAGAAACAGATTTTGAACCATGTTCTTGACGAATCCAGTTGTTGTTAGGTAGGTTTACTCCAATAGGTGTACTTGGAGAAGCATCTCCAGCTTCACCAGCTACATTTACTGTTTTATAAGAAACACCTACAACATTTTCTTTTTTATGAGAAGGATCTAAAGGAGAGTTGTCTTCAAACCATTGAGCATTGTCAGATAAAACTTTCATTTTTTTAGACATGTCAAAATCTTTTATTTGAACTACAGTTTCATAAGATCCTCTATAACCTTTTGGGTCATTATATACTTCTATAAATCCGTTTATCCAGTCAATATTTCCTTCAGTTGAAGTAACCCAAGAAATAGCATACTGATCCCAAACATCTAAGCTACCTGTCTTGTAATATTCTATTAGCAAACTTAATGTAGTTGCTTGTTTTTCGTTTTCAGCTACACCTTTAGCCTTTTCTAGCCAGTAAATAATTTTATCAATAGCAGCTCCATACATACCACCAGATTTCCATACTTTTTCAACTAATTTTCCGTTTTCACGAACTAATTTTGAATTTAAACCCGCTTCAATAGGTTTTCCTTCTGGACCTTTGTATGCTTTAGCATAAAAATCTTCAACATCTTTACTAGTTATATCAGGGCTGTAAAAATTAATAGCAGAAGCTAAAACATTATCAACACCAGCTTTTTTATTTACTTTTTTAGTATCTTCATTATTAAAAATTACTTCTAAAGCTTCAGAAGATAAAGTAGTATTTGTTTCTTTTAATAAACTCTCTAAATATTCTTTTGAAAACTCAGGTTTTAATTTATCATTAGAATAGTGGTGATGTATTCCGTTAGAAAACCAAATTCTTTTTAAGTAGGTTTTAAAAGCAACATAATCTTTACTTTTTTTATCCCCTTTAAAAGTTGTGTTTACAGTTTCTAAAGCATTTCTAATTTCTAAATTATGACGATAATTTTGATCCCACATTATATCGCGCCCAGCCAATCCAGCTTGCGTTAGGTAGTATACTAACTGCTTTTCTTTTAATGTTAATTCGTTAAAACCAGGAATTTGGTAGCGTAAAACTTTGATATCAGCAAATTGTTCAACTACGTATTCAAAATCTGTAGTTTTAGTTTCTTTTGTAGTAGTAGCTTCTTTTTTAGTGTCAACACCACAAGAAAATAAAATACCTGTAGTAGCAATCGTACAAAGCACTTGTTTTAAGTTCATTTATAAATATTTAAATTAATTTTTAGTTGAGCGATAAAAATACGAAATTAAACCTCGTGATATCTAAAACAATCTGTTGTATGATCATTTACCATACCTGTTGCTTGCATATGTGCATAAATAACAGTTGAACCAACAAACTTAAAACCTCGTTTTTTTAAATCTTTTGAAATTTTATCAGAAAGATCTGTAGTTGCAGGTACATCTTCTCGTTTATTTAATACATTTTTAATAGGTACTCCATTAGTAAAGCCCCAAATGTATTTGGAAAAAGTACCAAATTCTTCTTGTACTTTCATAAAGGATTTAGCATTTGATATTGTTGCTTTTATTTTTAATTTATTTCTTATAATTCCAGCGTTTTGTAATAGTTCTTCATATTTATTTTCAGAATAATGCGCTATTTTTTTATAATCAAAATTGTCAAAAGCAATTCTAAAATTTTCACGTTTTTTTAAAACGGTAATCCAACTCAAGCCAGCTTGAAAAGTTTCTAAAATTAAAAATTCAAATAATTTTTCATCGTCATATACAGGAACTCCCCATTCATTATCATGATATTCAATATATAAAGGGTCATTACTAACCCAAAAACACCTGTTTTTCATATTGTTTTGTTTTAAGAGGTTTAAAAATACTGTTAAATCATTTAAAAACAATTTGAAAATGGAATAATTTTCGGAACTTTATAGAGGTTGAAAATCATTGATTATGAAAGTTTTGAAGTATGTATTAGTAATGGTAGTTTTTAGTGTTATTTTTTATGGATGTGCTTCTACATCTGTGAAAAATAAATCAACAACAAAAGAAGAGCCTGTTGTAATAGCAAATGATAGTTTAGAGTATGAAATTATTATAATAGATCCGGGTTTTACAACATATCTTAATTCTATAGCTAGGCCAGTAGGTTTTTATTCACAATCTTATTTAGAAAATAAAAATAGATTTTATGTTATGGCCTGGAATAGAAGGGTAGGGAGTCCAGGTACATTTAATCCAAATATATATGAAAACATAATTGATTATAACATACATATTGATTATGGTTATGAAGTAAATTATAAGTTATTTAATTATTTTGAGTTTGCACAAGGTAAATATAGAATGGTTTTAAGATGATACTTTTTTAACTCAAAAACGTATATTTGCTATCAAAAAATAATTACTAAGCATGAAGTTTTTACGAAATTTACTAGCCTCTATTATAGGCTTTTTTATATCAATATTTTTAATCTTTATCTTTTTTATTTTCATAGCCTCATTAATGGGATCTCCTGATGAAATAATAGTAAAACCAAATTCAGTTTTAAAGTTAGATTTAACTACTTCAATAAAAGATTATGCTCCAAAAGATACAAATCCTTTAGCGGAAATATTGGAGTTGAATGATCAGAAATTAGCTTTAAATAAGATATTGAATGCTATTGATAATGCTAAAACTGACGCTAATATTAAAGGGATAAATATTAGAACGGTATATGTTAATGCAGGAATAGCGCAAACTCAAGCTATTCGAAATAAAATAGAAGAATTTAAGAAGAGCGGTAAATTTGTGTATGCATATAACGATTTCTTTGATCAAAAAAGTTATTACTTAAGTTCTGTTGCAGATAGTGTTTTTGTAAACCCTGTTGGAATGGTTGACTTTAAAGGACTTTCAACAGAGATTTTATATTACAAAGATTTTGAAGACAAGTATGGTGTGAAAATGGAAGTAATTCGTCACGGAAAATATAAAAGTGCCGTAGAACCTTATTTGACAAACAAAATGAGTGAAGCTAACAGAGAGCAAACGGTTTCTTTTTTAAAGTCTATTTGGTCTGAAATGACTGAGGGTATTAGTAGAAGTAGAAAAATTTCTGTTGAAAAATTAAACGAGATTGCTGATAATTCAAATGGAAGAAATGCTGATTTAGCTAAAGAGAGTAATTTAATTGATGCTGTAATTTATGAAGATGAATATAAAGATAAATTAAAGTCAATAGTAGCTTCAAAAGTTAATACAATAAGTATTCAAGATTATATTAAATCAGGAAAAGGTAGAAAGTCTTCATTAGCAAAAAATAAAATTGCTGTAATTTATGCTCAAGGGCAAATAATGTATGGAGAAGGAAATGAAGATATAATTGGTCAAGGAATCATAAATAAAGCAATAAAAAAGGCAAGAAAAGATAAGAGTGTAAAGGCTATTGTTTTACGTGTTAATTCTCCAGGAGGAAGCGCCTTAGCTTCAGAGTTGATTTGGAGAGAATTAGAATTGACAAAGAAAGAAAAGCCATTAGTAGTATCTATGGGGAATTTAGCTGCTTCAGGAGGTTATTATATTGCTTGTAATGCAGATAAAATTATTGCAGAACCTACAACAATTACAGGTTCTATTGGTGTCTTTGGAATGATTCCAAACATTAGTAAACTTACCGATAAACTAGGTATTAATGCTGAACAAGTATCTACTAATAGTAGTGCTAATTATAGTGTTTTTGAACCTATAGATGAAAAATTTTATAAAGTAACTAAAGAAGGAGTAGAGCAAATTTATAATGTTTTTGTAACTCGTGTTGCAAATGGAAGGGGTTTGAAATTTGATGAGGTTGATAAAATAGCTCAAGGAAGGGTTTGGACTGGTAAACAAGCTTTAGAAAATGGTTTAATTGATGCTTTAGGTAGTTTAGATGATGCTATTGAAATGGCAGCAAGTATTGCTAATGTAGATGATTATAGAGTTAGAAATTACCCTAATTACAAGAAAGACATAAAAGAATCGTTTAAGTTTTCACCTTTTGCAAAATTATCAAAAGAAGAATTGTTAAAAGAGGCTTTAGGTGAGGAGAATTATAGGTTATATGATAATATAAATCAAATCAAAAATATAAAAGGAATACAAGCTAGAATACCTTTTATATTTGAGGTTAAGTAACCTCGTTTAATTATATAAAGAAAGGCTGTTTGATAATTCAAACAGCCTTTTTATTTTATAAACTATATGTGGAAATAGTTTTAATTATTACATCATTCCTGGCATTCCACCACCCATTGGAGGCATTCCTCCTCCAGCTGGAGATTCTTCTTTAATATCAATTAATGCACATTCAGTAGTTAAAATCATTCCAGCAACTGAAGCAGCATTTTCTAATGCTACACGAGTTACTTTTTTAGGATCAATAATTCCAGCATCTAACATATTTACATATGTTTCAGATTTTGCGTCGTAACCAAAGTCTTTTTTACCTTCAAGTACTTTATTGATAACAACAGAGCCTTCACCACCAGCATTCTCAACAATAGTTCTTAATGGAGATTCAATAGCTCTATTTACGATTTGTACTCCAGTAGTTTCGTCTAAATTTTCAGTAGTTAAAGTCTCTAATACTTTTTTAGCTCTTACTAAAGCAACACCACCTCCAGCAACAATACCTTCTTCAACAGCAGCTCTTGTAGCATGTAAAGCATCATCAACTCTATCTTTCTTTTCTTTCATCTCTACTTCAGATGCAGCACCTACATATAATACAGCAACACCACCAGCTAATTTAGCTAAACGTTCTTGTAATTTTTCACGATCATAATCAGAAGTAGTTGTTTCAATTTGTGCTTTAATTTGATTAACACGAGCTTTAATCTGTGTTTCATCACCAGAACCATTAACAATTGTAGTATTGTCTTTGTCAATAGTAACAGTTTCAGCAGTACCTAATAAATCTAAAGTAGCATTTTCTAAAGAGAAACCTCTTTCTTCAGAAATAACAGTACCTCCAGTTAAGATAGAAATATCTTCTAACATTGCTTTTCTACGATCACCAAAACCTGGAGCTTTTACAGCTGCAATTTTTAAACCTCCACGTAATTTGTTTACTACTAAAGTAGCTAATGCTTGTCCATCTACATCTTCAGCAATAATTAATAAAGGTCTTCCTGATTGAGATACTGGTTCTAATATTGGAAGAATTTCTTGTAAGTTAGAAATCTTTTTATCAAATAATAAAATATAAGGATTTTCTAAAGTAGCAATCATTTTATCTGCATCCGTTACAAAGTAAGGAGATAAATAACCTCTATCAAACTGCATTCCTTCTACTACATCTACATAAGTGTCAGTACCTTTAGCCTCTTCAACAGTTATTACACCTTCTTTACCAACTTTACCAAAAGCAGTTGCAATTAAATCACCAATTACTTGATCGTTATTTGCAGAAATAGAAGCTACTTGTTGAATTTTTTCAGAAGAATTTCCTACTTCTTCAGATTGCTTTGCTAAATCTTCAGTAATAACAGCTACAGCTTTATCTATTCCACGTTTTAAATCCATAGGATTAGCCCCTGCTGCAACATTTTTTAATCCTTCTTTAACGATAGATTGAGCTAAAACAGTAGCAGTAGTTGTACCATCACCAGCTAAGTCGTTAGTTTTAGAAGCAACTTCTTTTACCATTTGTGCTCCCATATTTTCTAGAGCATCCTCTAATTCAATTTCTTTAGCTACGGTAACACCATCTTTAGTTACATGAGGAGCTCCGAAAGATTTTGAAATAATTACATTACGTCCCTTAGGACCTAAAGTTACTTTTACTGCATTAGCTAATGCATCTACTCCACGTTTTAATCCGTCACGAGCATCAACATCAAATTTTATATCTTTTGCCATTTTATTTAGTTTTTTTGTCTAAAGCTTATATGTAATTTTAGACTTTGTTTTTATTTAATTTATAAAGAGCAATTGGATAGCTCAAAAAAATAATTATTTAGATAATAGCGAAAATGTCGCTTTCTCTCATAATTAAATAATCGTTACCTTCAAGTTTTAATTCAGTACCAGCATACTTTCCGTATAAAACAGTATCTCCAACTTTTACAGTTAAAGGCTCATCTTTTGTTCCAGTTCCAACTGCAACAATAATTCCTTTTTGAGGCTTTTCTTTAGCGTTATCTGGAATAATAATTCCTGATGCAGTAGTTGTTTCTGCGGCAGCAGGCTCTACAAGAACTCTATCTGCTAAAGGTTTAATGTTTAATCCCATTTTATATATTTTTAATTAATTAAATTAAGTTTTTAACTGGTTACTTTTAGTCAGAAATTATGCCATTGTTTTTATGCTGACACTTTTTCAACAAGTATAGTTTTTTGTAAAAAAAAATGCCAACGTGTCATTACGTTGGCATTTCTATATGATTAAGATAGATATTATTTTACGCTATCGTTTGCTGTATTTGTTGTTGTAGCTGGAGTATTAGTAGTTGTTGTTTCTACTCCGTTTAATGTATCATCTAATTGAGGTGCATCTTGAGCATTTCCTCTAGGGATAGCAAAGTTAGCTAATAGGATTAAAGCAAACATTGTTATTGCTAAAGTCCATGTAGTTTTATCTAAGAAATTGTTTGTGTTTTGTACACCTCCAATGTTTTGAGATCCACCACCACCAAAAGATGAAGATAATCCTCCTCCTTTAGGGTTTTGTACCATTACAATTAAAATTAATGCTATTGCAACTATTAAAATTAACACTAAAAGTAAAGTATATGTAGTCATTATTTATTGTTTTGTAAAATTTTAATTTTCTTAATTTGGTCTGCAAAGAAACCACTTTTTTCTGGATATTTCAAACTTAATATTTTATATGCTTGAATTGCACTATCATATTTTTTCTGTTCAAGATAAACTTTAGCCAAAGTTTCGGTCATTAATCTGTTGTTTTGTTGAGATTCTGTAACCTTAATTTCTTTAGAAATACCTTTTGTATGCCTTGTTATTTTAGGGCTAGTTTCAATAAAACGATTAATTAGTATATCTTTTTCAGAGTTTTTTTCAATCTTTTTTTCTGAGGATTGGTCTCTTACTATACTATTTTTAGAAGAAAGTTCTAACCATTGATTAAAAGAAAAAGTTTCTTTTTTAGTGAAGTTAAGAGGTTTTCCTATGGCTAATTCTTCATTAGTTGTGTCAGTTTTTAATAATTTTGTTTTTTGAATTACAATTTCTTTTAAACTTCTTTTTTCTGAATCTTTTTTAGTTGATGTAAAACTTTTAGATGTTATAAAATCAAATAAAACTGAACGATCTGTTGTATGGGCAGCAGTGACTTTAAGCTCATTATTGTATTTATAGCTTTCTTTGTTTTTTAAAGCTTTTAAATATAAAGAACGAGCAGACTGAAAATAAGGATATTTATCAATTATAGTTTTTAATTGATGAATACTTTCATCCTGGAAAAGTTCAGGGCTTTGAATAAATTTTATATAGTCGTCTGTTGTCAAATTAAAATATTACCATTTAGCTACCGATTCATTAAATATGTCTTGAGTAATTCGCTCTAATATTTTTTTTAGAGCATTATCTAATACGTTACCAATTAGTTGTTCAGAAGCACCGTAGTCATCATAAAAGGTGAATTGTTTTTCAAAACTGTCTTTTTCTTCTAAGTTATTGGTAAATCGAACGTTAACTACAATAGTAAGTCTATTTTGAGCAGCAGTTTGGTTTGCAGTTGCACTCATAGGAGAAATTCGATAATCAGTTATTTCACCTTCAAAATGTAATTGTCCTCCAACTCTTACTAAAGCTAAGTTAGTTTGACGAGTAAATAAATCTCTTAAGTCTTGTGTAAAACGTTTACTTAATGTAGGTTCAATTATTGGTGCTTGGTTTGGGAAAAAATCAATTTGAATTGTTTTAGCATTCCCTGTGTTTCCTCCAGTGAAAGAGTATGCTCCACAACCTATAAAAGTAATTAGAAGTATAAATGATAAAGATGTGTATAAAAGTTTTCTCATTTTAATTTAATAATGTAGTTCTGTAAAGATAAATAAAACGAAAGTTAATTTTTTTATAAATCGTATTGTTTAATTTTTCTGTAAAGTGTTCGCTCAGATATACCTAATTCTTTTGAAGCAAGTTTACGTTTTCCATTGTTTTTTTCTAGAGATCTTCTTATCATTTCAATTTCTTTTTCTTGTAATGATAAATTTTCATCCTCTTCAATAGTTTCAACAAAATCATAGTTGTTTTGATTTGCTGATTCAGGAATTTGTACTACTTCAACTTTTGGAGTTTCAGTTTGTTGTTCTTGATATATTTTTTGAATTAATCGATGATTATCTTCTTGAACTTGTTTCGAATTTCCTTCTTTTAATAAATCTAAAGTTAACTTTTTTAAGTCATTAATATCGTTTCTCATATCAAACAATATTTTATACATAATATCTCGTTCGTTAGAAAAATCATTATTGTTATTAGCTTTGTTGTTATTAACAACTGCAGGAAGATTTCCTTGGATATTAGGTAGGTATTGTACGAGTTTTTCAGGAGAAATAAGCCTGTTTTCTTCAACTACTGATATTTGTTCCGCAATATTTCTTAATTGTCGTATGTTTCCAGGAAAGTTATAATTTAATAAAAGCTTTACAGCATTTTCTTCTAGCCTAATAGTTGGCATACGGTATTTTTGAGCGAAATCTGCTGCAAACTTTCTAAATAGTAAATGAATATCTTCTCCTCTTTGTTTTAATGGAGGAAGAGGTATTTCAATGGTACTTAATCGATAGTATAAGTCTTCACGAAATTTACCATTACTAATAGCATTATGCATGTTAACATTTGTAGCTGCTACAATTCTTACATTTGTTTTTTGAACTTGAGAAGAACCAACTTTTATAAATTCACCGTTTTCTAAAACACGTAGTAAACGTACTTGAGTAGTTAAAGGTAATTCTCCAACTTCATCTAAAAAAATAGTACCTCCATCTGCAACTTCAAAATAACCTTTACGAGTAGCAGTAGCTCCTGTAAAAGCTCCTTTTTCATGACCAAACAACTCACTGTCAATAGTTCCTTCAGGAATTGCACCACAGTTTACAGCTATATATTTAGCATGTTTTCTATGTGATAATTGATGAATAATTTTTGGTACGCTTTCTTTACCAACACCACTTTCACCAACAACTAATACTGAGATGTCAGTAGGAGCAACCCTAATGGCTTTTTCAATAGCTCTGTTGAGCTGAAGGTCATTACCAATAATACCAAAACGTTGTTTTGTTGCTTGTAAGTTTTCCATATTAATAACCTAAGTTTTTGATTAAAGTTTTGAAATCGTTTAATTTCTTTTGGCTAAAAAAGTTCTTATTAAGATATGACTCTTGTCCATTTGTGTTTTTGAAAAGGAAAAAAGTTTTATGTTCTTTTATGTAATTTATTTGAGACCATTGAATAAAGTTATTATACGACTCACCAATTGTTTTAATACCATCTTTTGTGTAAATAACAGTTGTTTTTTCTTTTAAAATTTTATTGTTGTTATAATTCTTTTTTAAACCAAAATAAAAACTAAAAGGAAAAATAATAAAAACTAAAAGAGGGATGATAATGTTTATTGTTGGAATACTCTCATTTGTATAAATAGAATTGTCGAAAAAAAAAATAATATTAAAAATAAGCATTAAGAATGCTAAAAAAAACACAAACCAGATTCCCCATGATTTAAATATTTTATTAATTAGAGGTGAGGTAAAATCTTTAAAACGATAAATGGGCTTTATAATTATTTCTTTTTCCATAGAAATTAAATTTCTTATTGATTGTCAGAATATCCAATAGCAGTTCCTAATAATGTAGCTGAAGTACAATCATCAACTTTAACGTTTACAAAATCTCCCATTTTATAATGTTCTTTAGGGAAAATTATAACTGTATTTTGAGTATTACGACCTTTCCATTCATTTGGGTTTTTCTTTGAAGTACCTTCAATTAAAACTTCTTGTATCTGCCCTAAATTTTCTTTGGTTCTATATAAACTATGTTCTTGTTGTAAATCTATAATTTCTTGTAGTCTACGTTTTTTAACAGCTAAAGGTATATCATCTTCCATTTTTTTAGCTGCTAAAGTTCCAGGACGTTCTGAATAAGCAAACATAAACCCGAAGCTGTATTTTACATGGCGCATCAAATCTAAAGTATCTTGATGATCTTGTTCAGTTTCTCCACAAAAACCAGCAATCATATCTTGACTTAAAGCCATTTCAGGAATGATTTTATAAATATTATCAACTAATTCCATGTACTCTTCACGAGTGTGTTGACGGTTCATTGCTTTTAACATAGCATTACTTCCACTTTGAATAGGTAAGTGAATGTATTTACATATGTTTTTATGTTTTGCCATTACATGAATAACATCAAGAGTCATATCTTGAGGGTTAGAAGTTGAAAAACGAAAGCGTATTTTAGGGAATTCTGTAGCACACATATCTAACAGTTGAGCAAAATCTACAGCAGTAGCCTTTGCCATTTCTGAAGCTTTATTGAAATCCTTTTTTAAGCCACCTCCATACCATAAGAAAGAATCTACATTCTGACCTAATAAAGTAATCTCCTTGAAGTTTTTCTCTTGCATTGATCTGATTTCTGCAATAATACTTTGAGGATCTCTACTTCTTTCTCTACCTCTTGTAAATGGAACAACACAAAAGGTACACATGTTATCACAGCCACGAGTAATTGAAACAAAAGCAGATACTCCATTAGAGTTAAGTCTTACAGGAGAAACATCAGCATATGTTTCTTCTTTTGATAAAATTACATTAACAGCATCTCTACCAGCATCTACCTCTTCAACTAAATTAGGTAAATCACGATAAGCATCAGGACCTACTACTAGATCTACAATTTTTTCTTCTTCTAAAAATTTTTCTTTTAATCTCTCAGCCATACAGCCTAAAACCCCAACTTTCATTTTAGGATTTATTCTTTTTACAGCATTATATTTTTTTAAACGATTACGAACAGTTGTTTCAGCTTTTTCACGAATAGAACAAGTATTTACTAGTACTAAATCTGCATCTTCTAAATTTTGAGTAGTGTTGAAGCCTTGTTCAGAAAGGATAGAGGCCACAATTTCACTATCATTCATGTTCATTTGACAACCATAGCTTTCAATAAAAAGCTTTTTACTGTTGTTCTCTTTTTGCTCAGTAAGTAAAGGTTTTCCTTGTATTTTCTCGTCAATTACTTTCTCAATGTGTTCCATATAATCCTTAAGTGATAATAAAAAATAGAATGCAAAGATACGACCAAAAACTATAAAATATGACAAATTGACATAAATTAATTAAAGGTTAAAAGCGTTAAAAAAAAGTAAAGTTTAGAAGAAAAAGTGCTAATAAAAAAAAAGTGTCTACTTTTGCAAACTGAAAAAGGGTATCATTATATTATGGTATTATTTAGATAAGAGTAAGAAGTATGGCAAAGAATTTAGTAATAGTAGAGTCACCAGCAAAAGCAAAAACTATAGAAAAGTTTTTAGGGAAAGATTTTCAAGTTGAATCTAGTTTTGGACATATAGCAGATTTACCTTCGAAAGAATTAGGAGTTAATGTAGAAGGAGATTTTAAACCAAAATATATTGTTTCAACTGATAAGAAAGCAGTTGTAAAAAAACTAAAGGATTTAGCAAAAAAAGCAGAAACTGTTTGGCTAGCAAGTGATGAGGATCGTGAAGGAGAAGCTATCGCTTGGCATTTGGCAGAGCAGTTAAAACTTAAGGATAAAGACACTAAACGAATAGTGTTTAACTCTATTACTAAGAAAGCAATTTTAAAAGCAATAGAAAATCCAAGGGCTATAAATTATAATTTGGTAGACGCTCAACAAGCAAGGCGTGTATTAGATAGAATAGTAGGGTATGAATTATCACCTGTTCTGTGGAGAAAAGTAAAAGCAGGATTGTCAGCTGGTAGGGTTCAGTCTGTAGCTGTACGATTAATTGTTGAAAAAGAAAGAACTATTGAAGGTTTTGAGGCTAAGGCGTCATATAGAGTAGATGCTGAGTTTTCTAATGAAGAAGGAAAAAGTTTTAAAGCAAAGTTGGCTAAGAATTTTACAACGAAGAAAGAAGCAGAAGAGTTTTTAAGTTCTTGTGCTGATGCAAATTTTAACGTTGAAGATTTACAAAAGAAGCCAGCAAAAAAATCTCCAGCAGCTCCTTTTACAACATCAACTTTACAGCAAGAGGCATCTAGAAAATTAGGTTTTCCAGTTGCAAAAACAATGATGGTTGCTCAGCGATTATATGAAGCAGGACTTATAACATATATGAGAACCGATAGTGTTAATTTATCGGATGATGCTAAAACTGCAGCTGAAGAAGAAATATCTAATTACTACGGTAAAGAATATAGTAAACCAAGAAATTATTCAACTAAATCAAAAGGAGCTCAGGAAGCGCATGAGGCAATTCGTCCTACAGATATGACTCGTCATGAGGTGTCAGTTGAATATGATCAAGATCGTTTATACGGTTTAATATGGAAACGTACTTTGGCTTCACAAATGAGTGATGCCCAATTAGAAAGAACATCGGTTAAAATAGAAAATGATAAAAATGATAAAGTTTTTTCTGCTAATGGAGAAGTAATAACTTTCGAAGGTTTTTTAAAAGTATATTTAGAAGGTAATGATAATGAAGATGAAGAGCAAGATGGAACACTTCCTAAAATGAAAGTAAGTGAAACTTTAGTTAATAAATTTATCTCAGCAACAGAAAGGTATACCCGTCCGCCAGCAAGGTTTACTGAAGCATCTTTAGTAAAAAGGTTAGAGGAATTAGGAATTGGTCGTCCTTCTACGTATGCACCTACTATTTCTACAGTTCAAAGAAGAGGGTATGTTGAAAAAGGTACAGCTGAAGGAGTTGAAAGAAAGTATACTCAGTTAATGCTAGTTAATGCAAAAATTTCTGAAAATGTTTTATCAGAAAAGGTAGGGGCAGATAAAGGGAAAATAATGCCAACTGATATAGGGAATATTGTTAACGACTTTTTGGTAGAGAATTTCAAGAGAGTATTAGATTACGGTTTTACAGCAAAAGTAGAAAGTGATTTTGATGATATAGCAGAAGGAAAGGAAAATTGGACTTCAATAATTAAAGATTTTTATAAAGATTTTCATCCTAATGTAAAAGATGTGGCTGAAAACGCTGAAAGAGCTAGCGGACAACGTTTATTAGGAGTTGATCCTGATAGTGGTAAAAATGTATATGTTCGTTTAGGTCGCTTTGGCGCCATGGTTCAGATAGGAGAAGCAACAGATGAAGAAAAACCGAAGTTTGCAAGTTTACAGGCTGATCAAACTCTAAGTTCTTTGACTTATGAAGAAGCAATGGATTTGTTTAAGCTACCTAAAACTGTTGGAGATTATGAAGAGAAAGAAGTAATAGTTGCAAATGGTCGTTTTGGGCCTTATATTAAGTTTGATGGAAAATACGTATCTTTAGATAAAGGAGAAAATCCAATGTCTGTTGATATGGATAGAGCTATTGAGTTAATTGAAGCTAAAAGAAAAGCTGATGCACCTATAGGACATTATGAAGAGCTTCCAATTCAAAAAGGAGTTGGTCGTTTTGGACCGTTTATTAAATGGAATTCAATTTTCATTAATGTGAATAAAAAATATGATTTTGATAATCTTACACAAGAAGATTTAGAAGAATTAATTGAAGATAAAAAAAGAAAAGAGCGAGAAAAATTAATTCATAATTTTGAAGAAGTTGGTATTCGTGTAGAGAAAGCACGTTGGGGACGTTTTAATGTTATTAAAGGTAAAATTAAAATTGAACTGCCAAAAACTACAGAAATAGAAAAGTTAACTCAAGAGGAAGCTGTGAAAATGGTAGAAGCTAAAACACCAAAAAAGAAAAAAGCTAAAAAAAAGAAATAAAGTAAATTAAAAAGAGAATAGTTTTTTTGTTATATTGCGGTTCCTTATTTAATCCCCTTAAATAGATGAATATCGATTTTTTTTCACCGGTAAGTGACTCTGTTGTTACACATGTTATGTCGCAGGCATCCTCGACATTGGGTGGGAATATTAGTATTCATACTTCAGAGAATGGATTTCCTGACCTTTCTAAAGTGAAAATAGCAATACTTGCTGTTTCGGAAGGAAGAGGAGCCGATCAATACGATTGTTTAGAAGGTATTTATAATATCAGAAAAGAATTATATCAATTGTTTTCTGGTAATTGGCATACAAAAATTGCTGATTTAGGAACCATTGAGC
Source organism: Tenacibaculum halocynthiae (assembly GCF_964512825.1). Taxonomy (NCBI): domain Bacteria; kingdom Pseudomonadati; phylum Bacteroidota; class Flavobacteriia; order Flavobacteriales; family Flavobacteriaceae; genus Tenacibaculum; species Tenacibaculum halocynthiae. The sequence goes on from NZ_CAZELG010000043.1 coordinate 172,013, forward strand.
AAGGAAGTACAATTAAAGATACTTATTTTGCCGTATCTTCAGTTATTACTTCATTACTTAAAGATGATATTATTCCAATAATAATTGGAGGAAGTCAAGATGTAACCTACGCAAATTATAGAGCTTATGATGCTCTTGAACAAACTGTAAACTTAGTGTCAATAGATAGTAGGTTTGATTTAGGTGGAGATAATGAAGAATTATTAGCTAAATCTTTCTTAGGGAAGGTTATAATGGATGAACCAAGTAATTTGTTCAATTATAGTAATATAGGATATCAAACTTATTTCAACTCGCAAGAAGAAATAGCATTGTTAGATAAGTTATATTTTGATACATTTAGGTTAGGAGAAGTTAAAAATATTACATTAGTAGAGCCAATTTTAAGAGATGCTGATATCGTTAGTTTAGATATAGCAAGTGTTAGACAAGGAGACGCACCTGGAGCTATTAATGCTTCGCCTAATGGATTTTATGGTGAAGACATGTGTGCAATAGCAAGATACTCAGGAATAAGTGACAAAGTTACTTCTTTTGGTGTCTATGAATATAGTAGTAGTTTAGATGTTAACAATCAAACAGCAAGACTTATAGCTCAAGCTATTTGGTATTTCATTGAAGGTGTAAATCATAGAGCAAATGATTACCCATATGTAACAAAAGAAAATTATGAAAGATATACAGTTGTTTTAGATGACGATGATCCATTAAATTTTTATAAAAGCGATAAAAGTGGTCGTTGGTGGATGGAAATAAATTTAATATCGAATAATAAACATAAAAGACATGCGTTAATACCATGTAACTATCGAGATTATGAGCAAGCATTAAATCATAAAATACCAAAAAGATGGTTTAAGGCATTGCAAAAGCTTACGTAAAAGAGAGTTATCTTTTTAAAGATAAATTTTTATAACTCGTAATTGTTTTTTAATAAAAAAAATAATAGGTTTACGCCTCTTTTTATAAGAAAGAATAAAGTATGAAGAAATTAGCAGTATTTGCATTATTAGTATCTATCATTTACGCCTGTGGTTCTAACGGAGACAGAGGAGAATTGACAGGAGTTAAATCAAAAAGAAAATGGTTTGCTGAAAAACCTTATGGTATGGCTAAAATACCAGGAGGTTCATTTACTATGGGTAAACAAGATGAAGATCCTTTAGGCGCTATGAACGCTCCTACTAAGACTGTGACTGTACAGCCTTTTTATATGGATGAGTCTGAAATTACTAATAGTGAGTATAAGCAATTTGTTTACTGGGTAAGAGATTCAGTTACTAGAACAAAATTAGCGTATCAAGCTGAATTTGCATCTAGTGGAGAAGAAGGAGCTGACGGAGAGAAGCCAGCAGGTATTCAATTGTATGCTTTTGCATCTAAAGATACCGTTAATGAAACTCCATATGAGAAATACATGCGTGAAAATTACTATGAAGTAGGTGAAGGTTTAGATTCTTTAAAACCTTTAAATTGGGAAGAAGATCTTATTTGGGAACAACAAGAATTTCCTGATGCTGACTACGTAGAGGTAATGGATTCATTATATATTAAAAAAGAAGAAGCTTTAAACGGTATTAGAACTTTTAAAACTAAATTATTAAACTACAGATATTATTGGTTTGATAATGAAAAAGCAGCTAAATCTGGAAAAGACAGAAAAGAATTCATGAAAAATGAAGAAATTAATATCTATCCTGATACTACAGTTTGGATTAAAGATTTTAATTATTCATACAATGATCCAATGCATCAAGAATATTTTGCACATAAAGCATATGAAAACTATCCAGTAGTTGGAGTTAGCTGGAATCAAGCAAAAGCATTTTGTCACTGGAGAACACAAACTAAAAACAACTTCCAACGTTCAAAGAAAAAGTTAGGTTTAGTTCCTGCTTTTAGATTACCAACTGAAGCTGAATGGGAGTATGCTGCTCGTGGAGGTCTTAATTATGCTAAATATCCTTGGGGTGGACCAAGTACAACTAGTGATAGAGGATGTTTCTTAGCGAATTTTAAACCGGTTCGTGGAGATTATGCAGCTGATGGAGCTTTATATACAGTTGAAGCTGTTTCTTATAACGCTAATGAATACGGATTATATAACATGGCAGGAAACGTTGCTGAATGGACAAATACAGCATATAATCAAATGTCGTACTATATGGGGTCAACGATGAATCCTAATGTGGAAAATAGAGAAAATAGAAGAAAAATAATTAGAGGTGGTTCGTGGAAAGATGTAGCATATTTCTTAGAAGTAAGTTCAAGAGATTGGGAGTATGCAGATACAGCAAGAAGTTATATCGGATTTAGAACTGTACAAGATTATTTAGGTACAAGTAAAAGTAAGTAATAAAAAAAAGTAACAAGTATAAATAAAAATTAAAATTAATTCCCTTAAAAAAGTAAAATTATGGCACAATCAAAATCGAGTAAGAAAGTATTTAACATGGCCTATGGTTTAGGAGCCTCTGTAGTAATTTTAGGAGCACTTTTTAAAATCATGCACTTTAAAATTGGCCCATTAACAGGAGGTGTAATGTTAACTGCAGGGTTAGTAGTAGAAGCTATTATTTTTGCAATATCTGCATTTGAACCTATCGAAGATGAATTAGATTGGACCAAAGTTTACCCAGAATTAGCAGGAGGTTCTTCATTAGGGAAAAACAATGAAGCATCACCAGAAGAGGCTCAAAGTATGTTGTCTCAAAAATTAGATAATATTTTAAAAGAAGCAAAGTTAGATGCTACCTTAATTTCAAGTTTAGGCGATAGTATTAAAAACTTTCAAGGTGCTGCAGAAGGTTTAACTGCTACATCAGCAACTGTTTCTTCAACTAACCAATATAACGAGCAAATGTCTATGGCAGCTGCTAAGTTAGAATCATTAAATGGAGCATATTCAGTTCAAGTTGAAAACGCAACCAAACAAGCTGATTTAAATTCAGCAATGGTAGAAAACTCTCAACGTTTACAAGAACAAATGCAATCATTAGCAACAAACTTATCTTCATTAAATGGAGTATATGGAGGAATGTTATCTGCAATGTCTAAGTAATATTAGTTTTATTAACTAAAATATATATTAATTAAAAAAAACTAATAGAATGGCAGGAGGAAAACAGTCACCAAGGCAGAGGATGGTAAACTTGATGTACCTTGTTTTTATTGCAATGTTAGCAATGAACATGAGTAAAGAAGTTTTATCAGCTTTTGGATTAATGAATGAGAAGTTGTCAGAGTCTAATACTAGGGCGACTAAATCAAATCAAGCTTCATATGAGGCTTTAGCTTTAAAAGCATCAGAACAAGCTAAACAATATGGGAAAGCCAAAGAAGACACAGATAAATTACGTGTTATGGCTGATGAATTGTTTAACTATATAGATGAGTTAAAAACAAAAATGACTAGTGATTTAGAGGATACTAAAGCCTATGAATCAATGGATAAATCTGGATTTTTAGATCAATATTTCTTTGCTAATGGAAAAATTTCAGCAAAAGGTAAAGAATATGTTGCTAAAATTAAGGAGTTTAAAGAAAAAGCGTTAGAAATTTTAGGAGAAAGAGACTTAGCAAAAGTTGTTTCTGAGCGTTTTAAAACTGATGATGTTAAAGATAAAGAAGGTGTTAAAAAATCTTGGTTAAGTTATAATTATGAAGGTTTTCCTTTAATTGCTTCTTTAACTAAAATGACACAGATTCAATCTGATGTTAAAACAACTGAGTCTGATGCGTTATCTGCTTTATTACAAGGTGAGTTATCAAAAGCAGTTTCTATGACTAATTATGAAGCCATGGTTGTTTTTGAGAAAAACGCTTATTATCCAGGTGAAAAATTATCAGGTAAAATAATTTTAGGTAAAAATGACCCTAACTTAACTGCTGAGAAAGTAATAGTTAACGGTAAAGATATAGAAGAGACTAAAATTAAAGCTGGTCAAGTTATATTAGACGGGCCTGCTGGTTCTGTTGGAGATAAAGAACTTAAAGGTGAATTTCACTTTAAAGAGGGAGACTCAACAGTTATTATTCCAATTAAAGGAGGTTATTCGGTAATACCTAAACCAAATGAAGCTGTAATTTCTGCAGATAAAATGAATGTGGTTTATAAAGGATTAGCTAACCCTTTAACTATTTCTATTCCAGGAGTTCCTGGTAACAAAGTTGTTGCAAATGCACCAGGTTTAAAAAGAGTAAAAGGAAATAGTTATGTAATGAGGCCAAAAGGAAATGGTGAAGTTACTATTAGAGTTTCTGGAACATTACCTAACGGAAGTAAAGTAAGTTCTAATAAGAAATTTAGAATAAAAGATATACCACCTGCGGTTGGTATGGTTAGAAATCAATATGGTACAGTAAAAATGCCTAAAGCAAGTGTTAAAAACATTACTGTAGCTGCTGGTTTACCAGATTTTTTATTCGATTTAAGATTAAATGTATCTAGTTTTAAAATTAAAGTACCAGGTCAAGTAACTGTACCTGTATCAGGAACACGCTTAAATGCTAGAGCTAAAAAAGCTCTTTCAAGAGCAAGAAGAAATGATGTAATTACAATTTTTGAAATTAAAGCATCTGTTTCTGGGTCTAACTACCCAATTAAAAAAGTGTTACCTGTAAGTATACAAGTTACAAATTAATAAGTAAAACAAGAAGAGTATGAATTGGAAGCGTTTTTATTTGGTTGCACTAACACTTGTAATAACAAGTTATGCAAGTGCACAAGCAAACCTTTTAAATGCTAAAAAGGTAGGCGAAATTGGATTTAAATCTGAAGCTCAAATTGCATCAGAAGATGATAAACCGTTACCTTATGGACATATTACAGACAGAGATGTTTTGTGGTCTAAAGTGGTATGGGAATACATTGACTTAAATCAAAAAATAAACTTACCTTATTATTATCCAATAGATACAGTAAGTACTGGGAATGGAAGACGTTCTTTATTTGATTCTTTATTAAAAGGAATTAGAGATGGTGAAATAAAAGAAGTTTATGATGATTCTTATTTTACATCGAAAATAGGAATGGATGAGATTACAGAGAAAACTGAAGATTTAAGAGATGATGGTTATGGTAACATTGATCCATATACAATCAAATCTGAACAAGTTAAAGGGTATTTAATAAAAGGTATTTGGTACTTTGATAAGCGTCAAGGAGAGCTTAAATATCGTTTATTGGGAATTGCTCCTATGGGACCAGATGTTCAAGTTTTAGGACGTGATGAAATTGATGATAAAGATAATATTTATGAGCTTTTTTGGATCTTTTATCCTGATGCTAGAGATGCTTTACATAAATCAAAAGTATTTAATCCTTTAAACTCAGCTACTCCAATATCATACGATAACTTATTAAACGCTCGTAGGTTTACAGCTACCATTGTGAAGGAAGAAAACTTATATGGCGATAGAGAAATTAAAGATTATGTTCGAGGGAACTCATTATTTCAACTTTTAGAAGCTAATAGAATAAAAGAAGGAATACGTGATAGAGAAATGGATATGTGGAATTATTAATATTTCTAATACATAAATTAATAAAAGCGTTTGCAGTATATGCAAACGCTTTTTTATTTATTTGAATATTCTTTATTGTTACCTTTGCTTTATGATTAAAGAGGTTGATTATATTATAGTTGGTTTAGGCTTAGCAGGAATTTCATTTGCTGAAGAATTAGCTAAAAATAACTATAGTTTTGTAGTTTATGAAGACTGTTCTCAAACATCTTCAAAAGTAGCTGGTGGGGTTTATAATCCTGTTATTTTAAAAAGATTCACACCTGTTTGGAATGGTCATGATCAACTTGAGTTTGCGCTACCTAAATATGAAGAATTAGAAAATAAATTAGATGTTAAAATAGATTCTAAATTTAAAACCAGGAAAGTATTTAATTCAATTGCTGACGAAAATAATTGGTTTGTAGCGTTAGATAAACCATTTTTATCTAATTATATGCAGCCTGATATTTTGAAAGGTAAAATAGAAGGTGTTATTGGTAATTTTGGTTTCGGTGAATTAAAAGGAACTGGGAGAATTGATACCCATAAACTTATTTTAAATTATACAGAGTATCTACGTAAACATGGTGCTATAAATGAGGAAAAATTTATTTATGATAAGTTAATTATAGAGGATGAATTTCTTAGATATAAAGACATCAAATCTACCAAAATTGTTTTCTGTGAAGGTTTTGGAATAACAAAGAATCCTTTTTTTAATGATTTACCTTTAAAGGAGTCAAAAGGAGAAATACTTACAATTCATTCACCAGAATTAAAGATTGACTTTTTATTAAAATCAAATGTATTTGTTATGCCACTAGGTAATGATTATTATAGAGTTGGTGCAACATTTAATTGGACAGATTCTACAACTACTCCAACTAAGGAGGGTAGAGAAGAACTTGAAGCAAAGTTAAAAAATGTAATTTCTGTTCCCTATAAAGTAACTAATCATACAGCTGGAATAAGACCAACAGTTAAAGATAGAAGACCTCTATTGGGTAAACACCCAAAGTATTCAAATTTAGCTGTTTTAAATGGCTTAGGAACACGAGGTGTTATGATAGGTCCAACAATGGCAAGCATGCTGTTTAAGCATTTAGAAAAAGGTGAGTTATTAGAAAAAGAAGTAGATATAAATAGGTTTAATTAAAAACGATCTAGTTAATGAAAACTAGATCGCTTTGTACAAGTAGTATTAAGTAAGATGTAAAATTATTCAAATCCCCCCAGAAAAGAATAAATTCCCTTATTAGATTACATTCTTACAGTGTTTGGTCTTTTCTGTTAAACAAAATAAACGAATATTATTGATACGGAGATGGGTATTAATACCCAAAAACATTTTTGCTTAAGTAAACAAGTGCTTGTTTTTTTGAGTCCAGTTAAGTAAGGCCCCTGTTTTAGGGCTTAAATCTAGCTTCAAAATAATTTTGCTTCTATATTTTTCAATAGTTCTAGGTGATAAAAAAAGTAAATGACCAATTTCCTTATTTGTTTTATGTTGCGAAATTAGCTTTAATATTCGTCTCTCTGCTAACGTGAAATCTTTTAATACACTATTGTCATCTTCAGTAAAATTTAAAAGATCTTTAATTTTTTGACTAAAAAAAGGAGTATTATTTAAAACAGAATTTATACATAATTCAATTTCTTCAAGTGCAAATTCTTTTAATATATATCCATAGATATTATATTTCTTTGCTTGTAAATATAATTGAACTTCTTTGTGAAGTGTAATAAGTATAATTTTTGAACTTACATTATTTTTTAAACATTCTTTAGCTACTTCTATACCTGTTAACTTAGGCATTTCAACATCTAAAATGGCTATAGAGGGTTGGTTTTTTAGTATAAAATTAAGTGCAGATTTCCCATCATTTCCTGTACCTATGATATTATACTCTTTTTCAATTAATAAATCTTTCAACCCTTTAATCAATATAGGGTGATCATCAGCTATGTAAATGGTTGGTTTCATATTTTAGGAAATGAAATTTCAATGGTTGTACCTTTATTTAATATAGACTTGACTCTGATTAACCCTTTTAAAAAAATCACTCTATTCTTTAAGTTTTTTAATCCAATACTATTGGGTTTTTGATATTTTTCAAAATAGTTAAAACCAACGCCATTATCTTTTACTGATAAAAATATTCTTTTACGAGTTTCATTAATCATAACTTGAGCAGAATCAGCTTTTGAATGTTTAATAATGTTGTTTAGGCATTCTTGAATTATTCTATATAAATTTAATTCCTGTTTAGGAGTTAATAGATGATCAATATTATCAATATCTCCAAAAACCAAAATAGTTGAATAATGAGAATCTAATTCATAGATCAAGTCTTCAATAGATTTCGTAATTCCAATTTGCTTTATTTGATTCGGTTGAAGATTTTTAGAAATTATACGTATTTCATTGATAGCTTCATTAACTAATTCACAGCCTTTTTTATCACTATTAATTAAAACTTGATTTTTTACTAGTAGTAGTTTTTGACCGAGACTATCATGTAAATCTTTTGAAACTCTTTTTCTTTCATTATCTATATAAGATAATAAATTTTGAGAATATAGTCTTTGTAATCGTTGTTTTCTTTTTAAGTATCTACTATTTAAAAAGAAATAAATTAAGGTGATTATTGATAAGCTAAGAACAAGAAGACTAATAAGTAATATATACTTATTCTTTTTTTCTTTTTTAAGAATTAAAATATCACTTTTTTGTTGTTGTATTTTTTGGTCATTTATCTTTTTTTCATGCAACGTTTGGTAATAGTAAAGAATATTTAGTTTCTCTATGTTGAAAATAGAATCTTTAATGTAATTATAAGAATCATAATGTTTCAGAGCTTCTCCAAAATTACTTTGTGCTTTAAATATTTTATATAAAAGTTTTTCAGCATCGATAACATCTTGTGTGTGATGTTGTTTCTTTGCATCAAATAGTACTTGTTTGGCAACAACAAGTGCTTGTTTTAAGTTGTTATTCTTATATAAGTAGTAGCTTCTTAATTTTTTATAATAATGATAGTTGTCATTATCTGAAGTTTTTATTAGTTTGGTAGCCAGCTCATAATATGTTTTAGCCTTGTTATTTTTGTTGTTGTCTAAATAATATTGAGCTAAATCACAATAAATGTAAGATAAGTTTTTAAACTCATCGTTCTCTTTTTTTGCTTTTTCAACAGCCTTTGTAAGATAAAATTTTTGTTTTTTGTATTGCTTGTTTTTTTTGTATTCGGCAGCTAAATTTTGATAGTCATTAGATAAACCTAAAGTGAAATCTGTTTCAATTTTTTCATTTATAAGTTTTAATCGTTCTTGTATAGCTTTATCAATAAATCCATTTGCTCCATGTATATTAATCATTGCTGATTTTGTGTAAAAAGCATAATGAACATCATTTAAGGAGGTATAATAATCTAATGCTTTTTCATAACTTGAAAGAGCGCTTAGGAAATTATGGCCGTTGTAATAAGCTTGACCTCTGAAAAAATATGCATCAGCAGAATGAATATAATCTTTATCAGTAAATGTATTAATAGCTATCGTATAATTATCAATGGCTTTTGTATAATTTTTCCCATTAAAATATAGTCCACCTTTTTTTAAATAAATGGCACCAATTAAAAAGCTATCATCAATTTTATTTTTAAATTTTTCAATTTTATTTAGTAGTTTAAAAGCACGTTCTCTTTGCCCGAAATGAGTGTTTATATAATAAATTACTTTGATACCACGGCTAATAGCTTTTTTATATTCTTTACTTTTTATAGCTAACTCAATATATTTTTCAGAGTAATCAACCATTAAATCAAATTCTTTTTTTGATTTCGATAGTTTAATTAAACTATCGAAATTTCTTAGTTGAACTTGAGCAGTTTTAAAAGAATTGATTTTCTTATCTGATCTCTTTTTTTGATAAAAAAAAGAATAGATAATTAAAATAGGTATAAAATAAAGATATTGTTTCAAATGGGGATTTTTAATTTAAAAAATACAATTAAATCAAAAGCGAGGGACCCTATACCCAAATATAGTAAAAAAATGAATAATTGTAAATAGTAAAAAGTCTCTTTTATGATACTATTTTATCTTGTTATACTTAACAAATAAGTTTATCCAAATAATTCTTGATAAACGTAAACTAAAAGGTGTAAGTAAAAAAGATACTATAATTATGGCAATAAAACTTTGTAAAATTGAGAGACCAAAAAATAGTTTAGCAATAATAAAAATAGCTACAAATAAAGCTACTGCGATACCATAGTTAATATACATTGCCCCAAAGAAAAAAGAGGGTTCCATCATGTATTTTAAATTACAATTAGGGCAATTATCATGTAATTTTGTAATCTTTTTAGGATTTATTGAAATTCTGTATTTAAAAAAATCACCTTCATGGCATTGAGGGCATTTACTTTTGAATATACTATATAATTTACTGCCTTTTCCAAACATAATCTTAGGGGTATAAGCTTAAATAACTATTTCGTTTTTGTAAGTTTGTACAAATTTCAACAAAAACAAAAAAACATTAAGTAACAAGAGTTACAAAGTTACTGTAATAAGTTAAAATATATATGTTAAACGTACATAATTTAACAGTTTCTTTTATGGGAACTGATTTATTTTCTGGAATCACTTTTAAATTAAATAAAGGAGATAGAATAGGGTTGATAGGAAAAAATGGAGCAGGAAAATCTACTTTATTAAAAGTATTATCAAAAGATATAGAAAGCAGTGGAGGTACTATGGCCTTTGATAAGGAGGTACGTATAGGTTTTTTACGTCAAGATATCGACTTTGTTAAGGGAAGAACTATTTTAGAAGAAGCATACCAGGCTTTTACTGAAATTAAAGAAATTGAACTTCAATTAGATGAAATAAATCAGCAATTAGTAGAAAGAACTGATTATGAAAGTGAAGGTTATAATCAATTGATAATTGATTTAAACGAAAAAACTGAAAGATATGAACTCTTAGGAGGTTACAACTACCAAGGTGATACAGAAAAAATATTACAAGGATTAGGTTTTCAACGTGAAGATTTTAATAAGTTAACTGATACTTTTTCTGGGGGATGGCGTATGCGTATTGAACTAGCAAAGTTATTATTACAAAATAATGATATCTTGTTACTGGATGAACCAACAAATCACCTTGATATTGAGTCAATTATTTGGTTAGAAAATTTCTTGAAAAATTATCAAGGAGCTATTGTATTAGTATCGCATGATAAAATGTTTTTAGATAATGTAACTAATAGAACTATAGAAATTTCTTTAGGTCAGATATACGATTATAAAAAACCATATTCTCAATTCTTAGAGTTAAGAGCAGAAATAAAAGAAAAACAACTACAAGCTCAGAAAAATCAAGACAAAGAAATAAAAGCTAAGCAGCAGTTAATTGACAAGTTTAAGGCCAAAGCAAGTAAGGCATCTATGGCACAATCGTTAATGAAACAGCTTGACAAAGTTCAGCGTATTGAGGTTGATGGAGAAGATAATGCAGCAATGAATGTTCGTTTTAGTATATCTAAAGAACCAGGTAAAATAATTGTAGAGGCTGAAAATTTATATAAAAGTTATGGTGATAAGCACGTTTTAGAAAATGTTGACTTATTAATTGAACGTAATAGTAAAATAGCTTTTGTAGGTCAAAATGGGCAAGGAAAATCAACATTAGCAAAAATGATGGTTGGTGAAATTCCATTTGAAGGAAATTTAAAACTAGGTCATAACGTTCAAGTAGGATATTTTGCTCAAAATCAATCAGAACATTTACCACCAGAAAAAACAGTTTTGGAAATAATGGAAGATGCTGCAACTGATTCTAATAGAATGCGAGTAAGGGATATGCTAGGGTCGTTTTTATTTGGAGGAGATGCTGCAGATAAGAAAGCAAAAGTACTATCTGGAGGAGAAAGGAATCGTTTGGCTTTATGTAAATTATTATTATCACCTTTTAATGTGTTAATAATGGATGAGCCTACGAATCACTTAGATATTGCCTCTAAAAATGTATTAAAAAAAGCTCTTGCTGAGTTTAATGGAACATTAATTATAGTATCGCATGATCGTGATTTTTTACAAGGCTTAACAACAACAGTTTATGGGTTTAAAGATAGAGAGATTAAAGAATATTTAGGCGATATTGATTATTTCTTAGAGCAACATAAAATGGAAAGTTTACGTGAAGCTGAAAAGAAAACGGTTATAAAAGAGACTAAAGATACTTCTAAAAAGGAGGCCTATAAATTATCTAGAGAGGAAGAAAAAGAACTCAAAAAACTAAAAAATAAACTCGGTAACATTGAAAATCAAATAGCTGATTTGGAAAGTGAAATTGAAAAAATTGATTTAGAGTTAGCTGAGAATTATGATGAAGTATCTTCAAGGCCTAATTTTTTTGAAAAATATAAAGCAAAAAAAGCTAAAGTTGATACACTAATGGAAGAATGGGAGCTAGTAGAAGAAAAAGTCGAAAAATTTAATTAAATTGAAATAAAGAGTATGAAAAAAATTGCTATTACATTTTTATTATTAAGCATTCCTTTAGTGCTAGCTTCCCAAGAGAATTTTAAAAAATTTATAGAAGTTGGTATATCAAACCATGATAAAGGTAGGTACAAAGAAGCTATAAAATATTATAAAAAAGCTCTTGAAATAAAACCTAATTCAGAATTAGCTAATTATGAAATTTCATTGTCGCTTTTTAGTGCAAAAGAATATAGAAAAGCTATAAAATATTCTAATAAAATAATAAAAAAAGGAAAGAAACATTTATTGCCCGCTTATATTAATAAAGGTTCAGCACTTGATATGCTTGGAAAAACTAAAAAGTCTATTAAAGTTTTCGAAGAAGGGATAAAAAAAATAGGAGACAATTATTTACTTCATTTTAATTTAGCAGTAAACTATTTGAAAGTAGAGAATTATAAAAAAGGAGAAATTCATTTAAAAAAAAGCTATAAGAGATAATCCAGTTCATGGTTCGAGTCATTTTTATTTAGCAAAATTAAATAATGATAAGGGAAATAAAATACCTACGTTATTAGCTAGTTATTATTTTCTTTTAATAGAGCCTAATACTATTAGAACAGAAGAAATATTTGATATATTTAAAAGAGTGCATGAAGGTGTAGTAAAGATTAAAGATAAAGGAGGTAAGAAAAATATAATTGTAAACGTAAACTCTAATTCTAATAATGAGTTTGGAGCTCATGAGTTAATGTGGTCAATGTTGATAGCATCAAAAGAATTAGAAGAAAATAAAAATAAAACTAAAGAAGAATTATTTATTAAAAATACTGGAGATTTTTTTGAGTTTTTAGGTGAATTTAGTTCAAATAAAAAAAGAAATTTTTGGAATGAGTTTTATATTCCTTTTTTTTATAAAATAGCAAAAAGTGAACATTTAGAAACTTATTGTAAATTAATAACACAAGTCGAAGTTGGTTCACAAAAGTGGTTAGATGAAAATGAAAAAAAAGTTAAAGTGTTTTTCAACTGGGCTAACAAAGAATTCAAATAGATGAGAAAATATTTATTATATGTTATTTTAATAGTTTCATGTACTAAAGATGAAGAAATTAAAAAAGAACCAAAGGCAATTGAAATTACTACAGGACTTGAGTTGGTAGACCTTATGGGGAATGTTACAGGGAAAATAGCGAACCCCAATATTTATACAAAAAGAAGTGTCGTAGCAATGTATCCAATACCTACCAATTCCTTTTTAAGTGTAAAATCGACATCTAGTATAAAAAATGTATGGATAGTTAAGGCTATAGTAAGCAAAGAGTTTTTGAATGTAGATTATTCGTCTATTTTAAATACTAAATTATATAGTTCAAGTGAACTAAAACAAAAATCAATCAAATCGTTTGAGGGGCTGAATAAATCATCTTTAAAAATTGATTTTTCAACTTATCCTGAAGGGCATTACAGAGTTTTTGTTGAGTTAGAAAATGGAGATATTTATTGGAATAATACATATACAGGTATTATAAAAGGAAGTGTTTTTGATATTGATTTTTGGAAATAATTTATGCTTACTAATTCAGTAGTTACAAGAAATCAACAAGTATTATTACCTGTTTTAGAAGAAAAAGGTATCCATCTTTTTATTAAAAGAGAAGACGAGATTCATCCTTTTGTATCTGGTAATAAATTTAGAAAGTTAAAGTATAATGTAAAAGAAGCTAAGAATTTAAAAGTAGAAACGTTACTAACTTTTGGAGGTGCATACTCTAATCATATAGCTGCAACTGCATCTTTTGCTCAATTAGCAGGCTTAAACTCAATTGGAATTATACGAGGAGATGAACTTGCAATTAATTTAAAAGAAGTTTTACAAACAAATTTAACTCTGAAGGATGCTCATAAAAATGGAATGCGTTTTAAATTTGTTTCTCGAGAAGCTTATAGGAATAAAACCGCAGCAAGTTTTATTGATAGTTTAAAAGATGAGTTTGGAGAGTTTTATATAATTCCAGAGGGAGGTACTAACGAATTAGCTATTCGAGGTTGTGAGGAAATTTTGACTTCAGAAGATGAAAAATTCAATTATATTTGTTGTGCAATAGGTACTGGTGGTACCATTTCGGGATTGATTAATTCAGCATATTCCGGTCAAAAAATAATTGGATTTCCAGCTTTGAAAGGCGATTTTTTAATTAATGAAATTATTAACTTATCAAATAGGAATGATAATTGGAGCATAGAAAGTAAGTATCATTTTGGTGGGTATGGAAAGCTTAATGACGAATTAATTACATTTATTAATCAATTTAAAGATGCTACAGATATTCCTTTAGATCCTATTTATACTGGAAAAATGATGTTTGGACTCTTAGATATGATTTCTAAAAACAAATTTAAGAGGGGTAGTAAAATAATAGCAATCCATACAGGAGGCTTACAAGGTATAACCGGCATAAATGAAAGGTTAAAGAAAAAAAAGAAACCATTAATAAAATAAAGATTTTTAGGAAGGTATATATGAAATTAAAAATAAGTTTAGTACTTATAATAAGTACATTGGTTTTAACAAGTTGTGGCTCTAAAAAAAGAGTAGTTAATTCTAATAGAAAGCAAGTAGTGTTAGAAAAAACACCAGAAAATGTACCAGATATACCACAACTAGAACAAGTAAAAAAAGTAAGAAAAACAACTACTAATCATACTGTAGCTTATATTGAAAAATATGCTCCGATAGCGGTAAGAAAAATGTATGAATACAATATTCCAGCAAGTATAACACTTGCCCAAGGAGTACTAGAGTCAGGGAGTGGTAGAAGTCCTCTTGCAATTCGTTCAAATAATCATTTCGGAATAAAGTGTCATAGAGGTTGGAAAGGAAAAAGAGTAACACATGATGATGATGAAAAAGGAGAATGTTTTAGAAAATATAAATATCCAGAAACATCCTATGAAGATCATTCAAAATTTTTAACATCAAGAAAGCGATATGCGAGTTTGTTTAAATACAAACACACAAACTATAAAGCATGGGCATATGGTTTAAGAAGAGCGGGATATGCAACGGATAGAAGGTATCCTCAAAAATTGATAGGTATTATAAAAAAGTATAACCTATCAAAATATGATTATATGAAACTTCCAAAGAAAAAAAATAAATATACACCAGTTAAAACTGTAGGAAATTATTATAAAGTTAAAAAAGGAGATACTTTATTTTCAATTGCTAGAAAGTTTGATGTGAGTGTAAAACAGCTAAAAGAAGTAAACGGATTAAAAGATAATACAATTAGTATAGGACAACATTTATTGTTACAATAAAATAAAAAGCGAAGTATAATATATACTTCGCTTTTTTAATAATCCCCCGATTATCACTACCATGAGTAGTTTTTCTTTTTAGCTTGTTTTTTAATAGCTTTTATTATAACACTTTCTAATTCATTCTTTTTATTGTTTTCCTTTTGTTTTTTTGCAACAAATTTTTTTCTTTTTTTACTTAATTCTTGAATTTTAAGTTGAATTTCTTTACGCTCAGCATGTTGTTTTTTTACATAACTTTTAATTTCTTGGGTAGATTTATTTTGTAAGTAACTTGGCAATTGTTTCTTTTTTAGTTTTTTATATGAAAAGTTTTTATCTTTTGAAGCATCTACTAAATCCCAAGAGGCATTGTTATATAATTTAGAGCTTTTAGTAACAGCTCTTTTTACAACAACGACTTCATCTAAAGCCTCTGCATTAGTATCTTGTTTCGCTTGTTTTTCATACTTTGAAGCTCCTTTATTACCATAATATAAGTAAGTCTTATTAAGTTTTTTATTTAAAATTATAATGTCATTATCGTATGGTGTAACAATATGTACAATATTTTTATTTTGATTAATAGTCATATAATCACCACCACCTAAATGCGCACCTTGTTGCCAGCTTCCAGAAATTCCTTGATTATAATTTCCACAAAAAATAGTATTTATAGTAATGTCTTTTTCTTTAGCATCTGTTATAGCGTCTTTAAAGTTAACCTTACCTTGAGTAAAAGGTTCGTTTCCTGCAATGAAAATCATTTTTAAATCACCTTTATCTTCTCCCCATTTTAATTCATTTATGGAAGTTTGGATTGCTTGACCACAATATTCACTTCCTCCATTAGTAGTTAATGAAAATAAATGTTCAGAAATTTCATCTAGATCACTTGTAAATTTTGAAACTAGTTTGATATACCCTTCTTTTACAGATAATCTACTATTTCCATATTCATACAAAGCAATCTTTAAATTAGGCGATTTTCCTCTACATTTTGCATATGAAAGTTCATTGACAATTTCCCAAAGTTGTGCTTTTGCTTGATTAATAAGACCATCCATACTATTACTAGTATCTAATAATAAAGCAACCTTAACAGTTTGTTTTTTGTTATCATTTTTAATAATTGGGTTATTAGTAGCATAGCTGGTTATACCAGTTAATAAATGAATTAATAGAAATACTTTTAATACATAAGTTCTCATAATTTTTTGTTTTTAAGTTTATAAAAAGATTAAAAGTTTGGAGTTGAATTACTATTATTTAATTTCAAAAATCACATGGATTGTAGAAACAAGTTTTATGTTTTCAAATTGAACAGTTTCGTTTCTGTAGCTTTTAATTTTTGAAATGTTAGAATTGTATGAATTAGAATTACCTACATAGTTAATTTGTGCAAAATTTTGATGGTTTTGTTCAATTTCTGTTACTTTAATTGGTTTACCTGTTTTAGCATTAATAGCATTAAGTAAATAATCAGCTTTTTCTTTGGCTGCTTTAATAGCATTAATTCTATTTTTCTTTCTATACTCTGCAAGTTTTGAATGCGTAGCTTTAGTTAAAGAAGCTTCAGTGATCTTTAATTTCTTGAAAATTTTAAAGGCTTGTTTCAATTTTTGAGCCCCAGCTATTTTTAAAGTATATTTACCAATTGAAAGTATTTCTTTTGTCCACCAACCAGTTTTTGAAATTATAGAGTTAACGTCAGAAATAGATAAATTTTTGCTAGGGATATTAATGAGTTGTAATTCCCTTTTTAAAGAGTTTTCTAGTTCTCCTAAAGTGATTTTCTTACCCTTTTCTACTCGTTCTTGTAAACAAATATCAATGTGAATTTCATCAGGACTAACTTCCAATTCAGCTTTTCCTGTAATATTAATATGTGGTCTTTCATTAGTATTTATTTGACTGATACTTGTAGTTGAAATAAAAAGAAGAAGTAAAATGTAAATAGTCCTCATAATGATTTATTGTTTTTTGATAGTGTAAAACTACTACCAACTTTTTCATAATAAAAAGAAGAATGAGTATGTGCCCTTTTTTAATGAGTAAACGGGATAACTAATTTAGTTAACAAGGAAAAATCACAGGGAAAAACCCTATTTTAAGAGGAGAAGCATTTTTTTTATTGGTTTTTTGATGATAAGTTTACATCATATTAAAAGTAAAAAGAACTACTGTAAGTTTTCGGTAAAACTTTTTTCTAATAAATAGGACAGATATTTTTTACAATTTTAAATATCTTTAAAAAGGAAATCATATAAAAATGTGGAAAAAAATACAAATAGTACTCTTTTTTTTAGTAACTCATACACTAGTTTCTCAACAATTAAAAAGTGCAAATTATATTATAAAAGTACAAGTAGTTGATATAGAAAGTAAGAAGTCAATACCTAACGCTGATGTGATGGTTAATGGTTCTTTTTATAAATATTCTCCAATAAAAGGCAGATATGAAATAAAAGCTAAAAAAGGAGATGAATTAATAGTAAGGCATTCCGATTTTAATACTGTGTATTATACTATTCAGGGTAATGATGATATTCGGATAGAGGTAGAAAGCACTATAGATAAAAAAGTGTTTAGTAGGGTTTTAAAAAATCCTAGATCTCTCAAAAAGAGAAAAAGAGAATCTTCATACAATGAATACCTTGATTCAGCTAAATTTTATAAGAAAAAAAATATAGATAAAAGTTTATCGTTCATAGAAAAAACATTAAAAGAGGTAGAGTCTAAGTCAAGAAGAAGTGCTTCTTTTAAGGTGTTGGCTGATATTTATTTGTATTGGAAACAATATGATTTAGCTATTGAAAATTATAAAGCATCCTTAAAAGAAAAAGAAAGTGCTAAAGTTCGATTAGAACTAGCCAAAGTTGAGTCTTTGAATAAGCAGTATTCTGAAAGCGAACAATCTTATTTAAAAAGTTTAAAAGGAAGGTTAAGTGCTTATGAGAAATTAACTGCATTTGAAGGTTTAGGTGATGTTTTTAAAGGGAAAAAAAAATTTACTAAGGCAGAATATAACTATAAACAAGCATTAATAATTGCAAAGAAAAATTTAATAACTCCTAAAGTAACAGACTTAAATTCAAAATTAGCTGAAGTGTTTGCTGAACAAGGTAAAATAAAAAAAGCAGATATTTTATTTCAAAATTCATTGCAGTTAGCTAATAAAGAAAATATTAAGCGATCATTAAAAGAAGAACAAAAAGTTGCTGATTTTTATAATAAATCTGGTCGGTTTGATGATGAAATTCAATTACGAAAAGAGAGTTTAAAAAAGGCAAAAGATATTAATATAGAAACAGAAGATAAAGAAACACTTGTAGACTCAATAACTTCACAAAAAATAAATTATAAAATTGGAAATGCATATCTTCAAAAAGAAAATTATCAAGAGGCAATAGCTTTTTTAGAAAAAAGTATTGACGATGCTGATAAAAGTGAAGACTTAATTATAAAAAAAGATGCAACAAGGAAATTATCTGAAATACATGAAACTGTAGGTGATTATACAAAAGCGTTAAAGAGTTACCAAGATTATGTGAAATTGGTAGATACTTTGTATATAAAAAAGGAACAAGAAATACAGCAAGTAAAAAGATTTAGTAAACGAATATTCGATAACCAAAATAGAATTGCAAGTTTAGAAAAAGATAAAGAACTTTCTGATAGTAAAATAAACTTAGCATATAAAGATCAACAATTAGTTGAAGAAAGTAATAAGCGACAAGAAATAATAATTTATTCTTTATTAGGAGGTATGTTGTTAATTAGTTTACTTGTTTATTATATGTATAGAAATATAAGACAGCAAAAATTAGCCAATAATTTACTTGCTTTGAAATCAATGCGTTCGCAAATGAATCCGCATTTTATTTTTAATGCACTAAATTCTGTTAATAGTTTTATAGCTGTAAATGATGAACGAAGTGCTAATCGATATTTATCTGAATTCTCAGTGCTAATGCGTTCTGTACTTGAAAATTCTGATGAAGATTTTATACCACTTTCAAAAGAAATTGAACTTTTACAATTATATGTGAAGTTAGAACATAATAGATTCCAAGATAAATTTGAATATACTATTTCTGTTGATGAAAAAATTCCTTTAGATAAGTATTCTATCCCGCCAATGCTTTTACAACCCTATATTGAAAATGCTATATGGCATGGGCTTCGATATAAGAAAGAAAAAGGGAATCTTATTATTTCTATGAATCAGAAAACAGAAAATACCATAATGATAAACATTGAAGATGATGGTGTGGGTAGAAAAAAGTCAATGGAAATGAAAACAAAAAATCAGCTAAAGCAAAAGTCAAAAGGAATGAGTACTATAAAAAATAGAATAGGCATTCTTAATGATATGTATCAAGATAAAATATCAGTAAATGTAACTGATAATTTTGCTGATGGAAGAGGTACAAAAGTCGAATTAATATTAAAAAAAGATTAAGCTATGAAAATAAATGCCATCATTGTAGAAGATGAAGCTATAAGTAGAGATATACTTAGAAATTATATAGGAAAGTATTGTCCAAATGTAAAGCTATTAGGAGAAGCAAGCAATATTAAAGACGGGTATGAACTAATTCAGAAGCATGAGTTAGATTTAGTGTTTTTAGATGTTGAAATGCCATATGGAAATGCTTTTGACTTGTTAGAAAAAGTTGGAGATAGAACCTTTGAAACTATTTTTGTAACTGCCTATGATCATTATGCAATAGATGCATTAAATAATCAAGCTTCTTATTATTTATTAAAGCCTATATCAATAGATGAATTGATAAAGGCAGTAAATCATGTTACAGAAATAAAAGAAAAAGAGATAGCACTTGAAAATGAAGTATTGACTCCTAAAGAAATTACTAAATCTGGGAAAATTACAATTCCACAGTTAGACGGTTTTGAAGTAATAGATGTAAATGATATTCTTTTTTGTAAAGCTGATGATAATTATACAGAAATATATTTTGCAAACACAAAAAAATTAGTAAGCAAAACATTAAAACATTTTGAAGAAATATTAAAAGAATACACATTTGCTAGAGTACATAAATCGTATTTGGTAAACGTAAATGCTATTGTAAAATATAAAAAAGGTAAAGGAGGGAGTATTGTTGTTTCTAATGGAAAAGAAATAACAGTATCATCAACAAAAAAAGCAAACTTATTATCATATTTTAAATAAATGAAAATTATAAAACCAGTAAACGGAAAATATCCACAGATACCTGATGATTGTTATGTGGCAGAGAATGCTACTATAGTTGGAGATGTACAAATAGGTAAAGAATGTAGTGTGTGGTTTAATGCGGTAATTCGTGGAGATGTACACTATATAAAAATGGGAAATAAAGTGAACATACAAGACGGAGCAGTAATTCACGCGACTTATCAAAAATCACCAACAACTATTGGTAATAATGTATCAATAGGTCATAATGCTATAGTTCATGGATGTACAATTCATGATAATGTTTTGGTAGGAATGGGGAGTATTATCATGGATGACTGTGTAGTAGAATCAAATTCAATTATTGCTGCTGGAGCAGTTGTTACAAAAAACACAA
Organism: Tenacibaculum halocynthiae; assembly: GCF_964512825.1. Taxonomy (NCBI): domain Bacteria; kingdom Pseudomonadati; phylum Bacteroidota; class Flavobacteriia; order Flavobacteriales; family Flavobacteriaceae; genus Tenacibaculum; species Tenacibaculum halocynthiae. Next base: position 192,900 of record NZ_CAZELG010000043.1, read on the forward strand.
GAGTTGAAAGTGGAAGTATTTATGCAGGGGTACCAGCTAAAAAAGTAAAAGATATTTCAGAAGAACTTATTTCTGGAGAAATAGATAGGATAGCAAATAATTACGTAAAGTATTCTGGATGGTTTAAAGAATAAATAATTAGTTTATAAAAATATTTTAAAAAGTAAGCCAATGACTTACCAAAAGTAAGTCGTTGGCTTACTTACTCTGTGTTTTTTGTTTGTAGTTTTGCCGAAAAAAAATAAAAATGAAAAAAAAGACAGAAAAATTAGTTATAAATATTTGCAAAGGAATACTTTTTTTAAGCATGCCATTAGCATTAAGTAATTGTGAGAGTGAAATTAATACTCTATCACCAGATGGAATTAATACTACACTTCAAGAGCAAGGATTGAATGAACAAAATGAAGGCATTTCTTTACCTGTAGATTGTCAAGGAAATGATTGTTCTTCAACTATTTTAGCAAATAAAATAAATGAATTACTTGATAAGAGTTTAAATGAAGAAGAATTATTGTGGTTATTTAATAATGAAGAAGAGGCTAAACAAATTAAAAATTATTTAGAAGTTAATCAAGTTTCAAGTAAAGCTAAAAAAATTGCAAAATTTCAAATTGAAACTAACATTTTAATCGGGTTAACAAGTAAGTTGAAAGTTTTAAAAACTTCAAATTTACCAACTTATATGATTGGAGAATCGTCAGAAGTAAAAGATTTACTTGCTAATTTTTCTAAATTAATAGACTCTAAAGAAATGAGTTATCAAGAAAATTTAGATAAAACTATTTTAACTTATTTCAAAGCTAGGTTTCCTTATAATAGTACCTATATAAATATAGAAACAAAAATAAATCCAGATACTCCAAGTACTATTATAAATGAATTTGAATTATTGAAAATAAAATCATTCAGTAATAAAGCGGTGAATAACTTTGTAAACTGGACACAGAATTCTTTTGAGAAAAAAATAAAAGGAACAACAACAAAGTTAAAAGTTTCTGGCTCTTTTGACTTTATAGTAACTTTTGAAAATACTGATATGTTAGTTGAAGAGTTTTGGGTGATTGACATAGAGCTTAATAATCAAACAGGAAAACCAATTTCAATGGAACTAACAAAAAAATAGTTTTGCAAGAATTATTAAATTAGAAGTTTATTAAAGTAAATGTTGTAAAAACAAAAGCTCGGTTATAAAAACCGAGCTTTAAAAACTAATCACAGGTTAATCAAACCTATCTACTACTACTATTACTAATTAATGTCTATTACTTCTTTTGTGTATTTTTTTCTTAGCTTTCTTCTTTCTTTTATGTATTTTCTTAGCGGTCATTTTTTCAAATCTTTCATATTGCTTTTCGTTTAAAATACTTTTCATTTCTGTTTTAAAAGCAATTAACTTGTTAAGTCTACTATTAGCAACTGCATAACGTTCATCAGCAGAAGGTTTTTTACCACTTTCTTTCATAGCCTTTCTTTTAGAACGTAATTCCTTCTTTTCATTAATTTGCTCAGCAAGTAAAGGTTTTACTCTACGTTGTTGAGAATCCGTCAAATCTAACTTTAAAGCCATTTTTTTAACAGCTAATTCAGTTTGTTGTTCAACTGTCATTCTTTCTTTCTTTTCTTTTTGTGCATTTACAGAAGTGGAGATGCTTATTACAAAAACTAAAAACCCTATTATTTTTTTCATTTTATTTAAATTTTAATTACACATCTATGACTAATCAATCATAAAAAGGTTTAAATTTGGTAGAAATATTAACACTCTTTAACATCTTTATGAAACGCTTTTTATCCTTTCTTTTGAAGCTTGTATTACTATTAACTGTAATCTTTATAATTTTCTTTTATTGGGCATCTTCTTCAACAAAAGAGAAATCTAGTTATGCTGAATTGCTTCAAAACGAGTACTCTACAATAAAAGATAATGATTCTATATATAGTATTGTAACTTATAATATTGGATATTTAAGCGGAATGACAAATAATAGAGCAGTAGCTAAATCAAAAGAACTATTTGATACTAATTTGAAGAAAGTTATTAAGGAAATAAAAAATGTGAATCCAGATATTATAGCATTTCAAGAAATAGATTACAATGCTTCACGTTCATATGAAGTTAATCAAGAAGAAGAAATAGCAAAATTAGGATATAATTACGTAGCTAGAGGTGTTAATTGGGATGAACGCTATTTACCTTTTCCGTATTGGCCACCAAGCATGCATTTTGGAAAAGTAGTTTCTGGACAATCTATACTAAGTAAGTATCCATTAAAAGAATATAAAAGAGTTGTTTTAGAAAGGGTTTCTGATAACCCTTTTTATAGAGATGCTTTTTATTTAGATAGATTATTACAAATAACTAAAGTAGTTATTGAAGATAAAGAAGTGGTATTAATGAATGTACACTTAGAAGCTTTTGATAAAAAAACAAGAGGAAATCAATTACAAAAAGTAATACAATTATTTAAAAAATATTCTAAAACAAACCCAACAATTTTATTAGGTGATTTTAATAGTGATCCAAAATATAAAAATGCATTAATTAAACAAGTTTTTAAGATTCCAAATATTGGTAATGCTGCTTTTTTAGATACTAAATATGAAATGACTTTTGATACAAAAGATCCTTTTGAGCGATTAGACTACATTTTTTACACAAAAAACACGATAGAATATATAAAAGGAAAAGTATTGAAAGAATTTGGTCAATCGTCTGATCATCTGCCTGTTGTGATGAGTTTTAAACTGAGATAAAAGCAGGTTTTATTTTGTTTTATTTAAAAAAAGTAAAATAATGTTAGGATATTAAAAATTAATTTTAAAATATTTGTACTCGTAAAAGTTCAAACACTTATTGACGATGTTATCAAGAAAGGTGGAGGGATTAGACCCTGTGAAACCTTAGCAACCCTTTGCGCAATGCAAAGAAGGTGCTAAATTCTACCAAAACATTACTTCATTTTAAATTTAGAAGTAATAATAAACGGATAGATAACCCAAGAGAAGTTTCTAAATTCAAGAAACATCTTAATTCTTAATAACATTTTTCTAGTAAGCAACATCTTTTAAAGATGTGTTTTGGCTTTTGTTTTAATTTTTTTATTAACTCAAAAAACAAGAAAAATGAGTACACAAAAATTTGCAACTAATGCGTTGCACGCAGGACATGATGTTAAACAAACAGGTGGAACAAGAGCTGTTCCTATTTATCAAACAACATCATATGTTTTTAATGATTCTGATCATGCAGCAAATCTATTTTCATTAAAAGAATTAGGATTTATTTATACACGTTTAAATAATCCAACAAATCAAATTTTACAAGATCGTTTAGCAGCTATTGAAGGCGGTACAGGAGCTGTTGTTTTTGCTTCAGGAACTGCAGCAATTTCAACAGGGTTATTAACTTTGTTAAAAGCAGGTGATCATATTGTAGCATCAAGTAGTTTATATGGAGGAACCTATAATTTATTAAGCGTTACATTACCAAGATTAGGAATTACAACTACATTTGTTGATGCTTCAAATCCTGAAAATTTTGAAAAAGCTGTACAAGAAAATACAAGAGCATTTTTTGTTGAATCATTGGGAAATCCAAAATTAGACGTATTAGACTTAAGAGGAATTTCTGTATATGCAAAAAAAGCAGAAGTCCCTTTTATTGTTGACAATACGGTAGCAACACCTGCATTATTAAATCCAATAGAACATGGAGCAAATATTGTAATTCATTCACTTACAAAATATATTGGAGGTCAAGGAAACTCTTTAGGAGGTGCAATTATTGATGCTGGAACTTTTAACTGGGCAAATGGAAAATTTCCTGAGTTTACTGAGCCTTCAGCTGGTTACCATGGATTGGTATATCATGAAGCATTAGGAGCAGCATCTTATACATTTAAATTAATTTTAGAAGGATTACGAGATTTTGGAGGAGCATTAAGTCCAACAAATGCTTTTCAAATAATTCAAGGATTGGAAACATTAGAAGTTCGTATTCAAAAGCATAGCGAAAATGCTTTAGAGTTAGCTAAATGGTTAGAAAATCAAGAAGAAGTATCATGGGTAAACTATCCTGGTTTAGCAACTAGTAAATATAAATCATTATCAGATTTATATTTACCTAAAGGACAAAGTGGTATTGTAACTTTCGGATTAAAAGGAGGATATGAAGCGGCAAAAACAGTAGCAAATACTACAAAGTTATTTTCACTGTTAGCAAACATAGGAGACACTAAATCTTTAATTATCCATCCGGCAAGTACTACTCATCAGCAATTGAGTGAAGAAGCTCAAGAAAATGCAGGAGTAACAAAAGACTTAATTCGTTTATCAGTAGGGATAGAAAATATTGATGATTTACAAACTGATTTAAAAGAAGCTTTTACTAAAATTCCTCAACAAGATTTAGTTTAAAAAAGAAGTTAAAGGAAATCATGAGTATTAAAGAAAAATTAAATCACCTAACTATTTTTAGTTGTATTACAGATAGTGGTGCTCAGTTTACTAATTTACCGTTAAGTTATCAGTTGTTTGGTAAAAAACTGGGTACTGCTCCTGTGATTTTAATAAACCATGCGCTAACAGGAAACAGCAATGTAGCCGGAAAAGAGGGATGGTGGAAAGAATTAGTTGGAAATGAAAGAGTAATAGATACCAATGTGTATACGATACTTTGTTTCAATATACCAGGAAACGGATTTGATGATTTTTTAATTGACGATTATAAAAGTTTTGTAGCTCGTGATATAGCTAAAATATTTTTAGAGGGATTAAAATTATTAAAAATAGAAAAGCTTTTTGCTTTAATAGGAGGTTCTTTAGGAGGTGGAATAGCATGGGAAATGGTAGTTTTAAATCCTAAAATAACTGAGCATTTTATACCTGTAGCTACAGATTGGAAATCAACCGATTGGTTAATTGCTAATTGTCAAATACAAGAGCAGTTTTTAGTAAATTCTAGTAACCCTGTTCATGATGCTCGTATGCATGCAATGTTATGCTATCGTACACCAGAATCTTTTAAAAAACGTTTTCAACGATCTAAAAATGAAGAACTACAAATTTTTAATGTAGAAAGTTGGTTACTTCACCATGGAAAAAAATTACAAGAGCGTTATCAGTTAGCTTCTTATAAATTGATGAATCAATTGTTAAAAACAATTGATGTAACCAAAGGTAAAAAAGGAAGTAATGTATTAGAAACGATTGAAGGAGATATTCATATTGTTGGTGTAGATTCTGATTTGTTTTTTACTGCGGAAGAAAACAGAGAAACACATAAAGAGTTAGCATTAGTAAATTCAAATGTAACTTATAACGAAATAAATTCTGATCATGGACATGATGCATTTTTGATGGAACATGATCAATTAGAAAAAATTATTGAACCAATATTCAATAAAAATTCAAAAAATAAAAAAATGAAAATTTTAAAATTTGGAGGAAAATCTTTATCTAACGAAGGGATACATAATGTAGTATCTATTATAGAGCAAAAGATTAATGAAGGAGAAAAGGTGGCTGTTGTAGTTTCTGCAAGAGGGAACGCAACAGATACATTAGAAGAGCTATTAGTTAAGGCATCAAAAAATGAAACATATTTAGAACAACTAGAAGCATTTAAATATGAACAGTCACAAATTACACCATTAGTTGATTTTTCAAAAGAGTTTACTAGGTTAGAAAAACTATTTGAAGGAGTAAGTTTATTAGGAGATTTTAGTGATAAAATAAAGGATGAAGTTTTAGCACAAGGAGAATTATTGTCTATAAAAACAGTAGCTGAGTTACTAGAACAAAAAGGAATTAACACTAAAGCTACTGATGCTAGAGGATTATTAAAGACTGATAAAAATTTGGGTAATGCTCAAACAGTTCTTGATGTTTCAAAAGAAAATGTAAAAAAACATTTCAAAGAGTTTAATGGAACTACCGTTAATATAGTAACAGGGTTTATAGCTTCTAATACAAAAAATGAAACAACAACACTGGGTAGAAATGGAAGTAATTATACAGCTTCGCTCTTAGCAAATTATTTAGATGCTGAAGAATTGCAAAACTATACTCATGTTGATGGAATATTTACAGCAAATCCAGATTTAGTAGAAGATGCAAAAAAAATAGAAGAGTTATCTTTTTCTGAAGCAAATGAATTGGCCAATTTTGGGGCAAACATTTTACATGCAAAAACAATTATTCCATTGTTAGAGAAAAATATAAATCTACGTATTTTAAATACATTTAACCCTGAAGATAAAGGTACTTTGATTACAGCTAAATCAAGTTCTAAGGGTATTAAATCATTATCTGTATTAGATAAAGTAGCTTTACTAAACTTTGAAGGAAGAGGTTTATTGGGTAAGGTAGGTGTTGATGCTCGTATTTTTAAAGCATTAAGTAGCCAGGATATAAGTGTTAGTATTATTTCTCAAGGATCTTCTGAAAGAGGTATTGGATTAGTAGTTGATAAGGATAAATCTGAAGAGGCAGTTAAAGTATTAGAGCAAGAATTTGAAAGTGATTTATTATCTAAAGACGTGAATCAAATATCTATTATTGATGATGTTTCAGTAATTTCAATAATAGGACAAGATTTGAGTGAATTTCATCACCCTTATAATGCCTTGATTAAAAATCAAATTGTTCCTTTATTATTTAATAATACAATTACGGGTAAAAATGTTAGTCTAGTAGTTAAAAAAGAAGAATTACATAAAGCAGTTAATGTAATTCATGGACAAGTTTTTGGAGTTGCAAAAAAGATAAATATAGCAGTATTTGGAAAAGGATTGGTTGGTGGAACGTTAATAGATCAAATTTTAGAGAGTGCTAAAGCTATTTTAGATAGACGTAAAGTTCAATTAAATGTTTTTGCTATAGCAAACTCCAAAAAAGTAGTATTAACAAAAACTGGAGTTACCAAAAATTGGGAAAAAGAGTTAGAAAATAGTGAGAACAATTTACAAACTGTAGATGCTGTAATAGCTTATGCTAAGAAACATCATTTAGAAAACTTAATAGCAGTAGATAATACAGCTAGTAAAGGTTTTATAGATAATTATATTCCACTAGTAGAAGCTGGTTTTGACTTAGTTTCGTCAAATAAAATAGCAAATACTGTATCATATGATTTTTATAAAAAGTTACGAAAAACACTAGATATTAATAAGAAAAGTTATTTATATGAAACGAATGTAGGAGCAGGATTACCATTAATTGATACTATAAAGTTACTGCATGATTCTGGAGAGAATATAACAAGAATTAGAGGTGTTTTTTCGGGTTCATTAAGTTATTTGTTTAATAAGTTTTCATCTGTAAAGGTAGAGTTTTCAAAGGTGTTACAAGAAGCTATAGATAGTGGATTTACCGAGCCAGATCCAAGAGAGGATTTATGTGGAAATGATGTGGCAAGAAAATTATTAATCTTAGCTAGGGAATTAGATTTAGAAAATGAATTTGATGATATTACAATAGAGAATTTAATTCCTAAAGAATTCAGAAAAATATCATCTGAAGAGTTTTTGTCAAGCTTAGAAAAATTAAGCCCTATTTTTCAAAAATTAAAAGAGGAACAAGAAGAAAATCATGTGTTAAGATACATAGGTGATTTATATGGAGATTTATCACAAACAAAAGGAAAGTTAGATGTAAAATTAGTTTCTGTACCTGTTAGTTCACCTTTAGGAAGTTTAAAAGGATCTGATGCTATTTTTGAAATTTATACTGAATCTTATGGAGAACAACCTATTGTAATTCAAGGAGCAGGTGCTGGTGCAAAAGTAACTGCAAGAGGAGTATTTGGAGATATTCTACGATTGACAAAAAGCAATAACTAGGCATTAAACGTCATTAAAATATATAAGATCAAAAATATTTTAGAGCTATAAAAAAAATAAATATGAGTAAAAATTTTGAAACACAAGCTATTCGTACACAAACAGAACGATCGCAATTTTCTGAACATTCAACACCTTTATACTTAACATCAAGTTTTGTATTTGATGATGCTGAAGATATGAGAGCTTCTTTTGCTGAAGAAAAAGAAAAGAATTTATATAGTAGATTCTCTAACCCAAATACAACTGAGTTTGTAAATAAAGTGGTTGCAATGGAAGGAGCTGAAGCTGGTTATGCTTTTGCAACAGGAATGGCAGCTGTGTTTTCAACTTTTGGAGCTTTATTAAATGCTGGTGACCATATTGTTTCATGCAGGTCAGTATTTGGATCAACTCATAGTTTGTTTACTAAGTATTTACCTAAATGGAATATTGAAACCAGTTATTTTAAAATTTCTGAACCTGAAAAAATTGAAAGTTTAATTAAATCAAACACTAAGGTTTTATATGCGGAAACTCCAACAAATCCTGCTGTAGATATTTTAGATCTTGAAATACTTGGTGCTATAGCTAAAAAGCATAACTTATTGTTAGTAATTGATAATTGTTTTGCAACACCTTATTTGCAAAATCCAATCAAGTTTGGAGCAGATTTAGTTATTCATTCAGCAACAAAATTAATAGACGGGCAAGGAAGAGTTTTAGGTGGTATTACAGTTGGTAAAGCTGATTTGATTAGAGAAATTTATCTTTTTTCAAGAAATACTGGGCCGGCAATGTCTCCATTTAATGCTTGGGTGTTGTCAAAAAGTTTAGAAACATTGGCTATAAGAGTTGAAAAACATTGCGAAAATGCGTTAAAAGTAGCTCAGTTTTTAGAAAAAGAATCAAAAGTAAACTTAGTAAAATATCCTTTTTTAAAATCACACCCTCAATATGAAACAGCCAAGAAGCAAATGCGTTTAGGAGGAAATATTGTAGCTTTTGAAATTAAAGGTGGAATTGAAGCCGGAAGAAAATTTTTAAATAATATAAAAATGTGTTCATTATCAGCGAATTTAGGAGATACGAGGACGATAGTTACACATCCAGCTTCAACAACACATAGTAAATTAAGTATAGAAGATAGGTTAGAAGTTGGTATTACTGACGGTTTGGTACGATGTTCTATTGGTTTAGAAAATGTAGAAGATGTTATTAATGATTTAAATCAAGCATTAAATAATTAGAAAATAAATAAAAGTAAAAGTGTATTTTTGTAATATGCTTTCTAAAAAAACTAAATACGGAATAAAGGCGATGACTTTTATAGCTAGGCAAGAACCTGGTAGTAAAGTACAAATAGCAACTATTTCAGAAAAAGAAAATATTTCTCATAAGTTTTTAGAAAGTATATTACTTACCTTACGTAAAGCTGGAATTTTAGGAGCAAAAAAAGGAAAGGGTGGTGGATATTATTTGCTAAAAGAAGCAGGTACTATTAAAATGACTGAAGTCATTAGAACTCTTGAAGGTCCTATAGCTATGGTTCCTTGTGTTAGTTTGAATTATTATGAAAAATGTGACGACTGCCCAGATGAGGATGCATGTTCAGTACATAAATTAATGATTCAAGTAAGAGATAACACCTTACAAGTATTACGTAATACTACACTTGCTGATCTTGTTTAGATAGTTACAAATATTATCTTATTGTTAAAAATTTAATTTTTTTCTTTGATATTAATAATCAGTATGTATATTTGTCAACTTAAAACCTAGTATTCCGATAGGGTAAAGGTATTTTAAAATGATTGTAGAACAAATAATAGAAAATAAAGCAAATTTTAACGCAGATAAGCGTTCAGAAAAGCCTATAAGAAGTATAGTTAAATCAATTAGTTGGCGAGTAGTTGGAACGATTGATACTATTCTTATTTCTTGGGTAATAACTGGAGAGGTGAAAACAGCTTTTTCTATAGGAGCGATTGAATTAGGAACAAAAATGATATTGTATTTTTTTCATGAAAGAGCTTGGAATAATATTAAATGGGGTAAAAAATGAGTATAGAAACAATTGATTTAGCAGCAATAAATAACCAATTAAAAGGTAAGTCACCTCAAGAAATTGTAGCATGGGCTTTGTCTGTGGCAACTAAACCAGTGGTAACAACAAACTTTAGACCGTATGAAGGTGCTATTCTACATTTAGTAGCAGCATTAAAAAAAGATGTAAAGGTGGTTTGGTGCGATACAGGTTACAATACTCCACAAACATATAAACATGCAGAAGAGTTAATAGCAAATTTAAAACTTAATATTCATTTGTATGTGCCTAAGCAAACAGTAGCTCACAGAGATATTACTTTAGGATTACCTACAATTGAAGATCCAAATCATACAGTTTTTACGGAACAAGTAAAGTTAGAGCCTTTTAAAAGAGCAATGGATGAGCATAATCCAGATGTTTGGTTTACTAATTTAAGAAAAGGTCAAACAGCTTTTAGAGATAGTATTGATGTTGTATCAAAAAGTAAAGACGGAAAGTTAAAAATAAGTCCATTTTATAATTGGTCAGATAATGAGTTGGATGCTTATTTGGAAGAAAATAATTTACCAAATGAATTCAAATATTTTGATCCAACTAAAGTAGAAAGTAATAGAGAGTGTGGTTTACATATATAAAAAACATGATTATGAATACAAATATAATTAAAGTAGGAGCTTTAGAAAGTGAAGCCATATATATATTGAGGGAAGTAGTCGCGCAATTTGAGAAACCAGTGTTATTATTTTCAGGGGGAAAAGATAGTATAACATTGGTGCGACTAGCTCAAAAAGCATTTTATCCAGCAAAAATTCCTTTTCCTTTAATGCATATTGATACTGGACATAACTTTCCTGAAACGATTGAATTTAGAGACCGTTTAGTAAAAGAGTTAGGAGTAGAGTTAATTGTACGAAATGTACAAGACAATATAGATACAGGAAAAGTAAAAGAGGAAACAGGGAAGTACGCGAGCCGAAACATGTTACAAACTGAAACGTTATTAGATGCCATAGAAGAATTTGGTTTTGATGCATGTATCGGTGGTGCGCGTAGAGATGAGGAAAAAGCAAGAGCAAAAGAGCGTATTTTTTCTGTACGTGATGATTTTGGGCAGTGGGATGAAAAAAATCAACGTCCAGAATTATTTGATATGCTAAATGGAAAGATTGATTTAGGACAAAATGTACGCGTTTTTCCAATATCTAACTGGACAGAATTAGACGTTTGGTCATATATAAAAGAAGAGAAAATTGAAATTCCATCTATTTATTTTGCTCATAAAAGAGCTACTTTTTTAAGAGATGGACTTATTTGGTCGGCTGAAGACGATGTTGTTTATCGAGAAGATGATGAAAAGGTTGAAGAACGTATGGTACGCTTTAGAACTGTAGGAGACATGAGCTGTACAGCTGCAGTATTATCTAATGCTATTGATATAAATACAGTTGTAGAAGAAATTAGAGATTCTTCTATATCTGAAAGAGGAGCAAGGATAGATGATAAACGATCGGAAGCTGCAATGGAGAAGCGTAAACAACAAGGATATTTCTAAAAAAACAATAATAAACTATTTTAAAATAATAGTTAAAAAATACTAAAATGAACGTACTAAAAATAGCAACAGCAGGGAGTGTAGATGATGGTAAAAGTACTTTAATAGGACGTATTTTATACGATACGAAATCATTAACTGAAGATAAATTACAAGCGATAGAAGAAAAAAGTAAACAAAGAGGATTTGATTATTTAGATTTTTCATTAGCAACAGACGGTTTAGTAGCTGAACGTGAACAAGGAATTACTATTGATGTAGCACATATTTACTTTTCTACACCGAAAACGAGTTTTATTATTGCTGATACTCCTGGTCATATTGAGTATACTAGAAATATGGTAACTGGAGCATCAAATTCACAAGCTTCTATTGTTTTGGTAGATGCTAGAAATGGTGTTGTTGAACAAACGTATCGTCATTTCTTTATCAATAATTTATTAAGAGTAAAAGATGTTGTAATTGCTATTAATAAAATGGATTTGGTAGATTATTCTGAAGAGAAATTTAACCAAATAAAAGGTGAAATTGAGTATTTAGCAAGTAAAAGTGAATACCAAAATCAAAACTTAACTTTTATTCCTTTATCAGCTTTAAAAGGTGATAATGTGGTAGAATCATCAGATAAGATGCAGTGGTACAAAGGTGAACCTTTGTTAAATCATTTAGAAAGTTTAAGTTCTGATAATGTAAATACTAGTTCTCAAGCTCGTTTTCCTATACAAAGTGTTATAAGGCCAAAGACTGACGAATATCACGATTTTAGAGGGTATGCAGGTAAACTTTATGGAGGTGATTTAGCAGTAGGTGATCAAGTAACTATATTACCTTCTAATACGCAATCTAAAGTTAAAAGTATTCAGTTTTTTAATCATGAATATCAAGAAGCAAAAAGTGGTAGTTCAATAACTGTAACACTTGAAGATGATGTAAACATAAGTAGAGGAGATATGTTGGTTAAAAGTGGTGAAGAACCAAAAGTTGTAAAACAAATTGAAGCAACTATTTGTTGGATGGATAAACAACCACTTCAGGTATCAGAAAAATATTATATAAAGCATGGTGTAAATGATGCTCAAGCTAAAATAACAGATGTATCATCGTTAATTCATACTGATTTTTCAGGAGAAGAAAATTCACCAAATGAATTATCACTTAACCAAATTGGTAATGTTACTTTAAAAATAAGTAAGCCGCTTTTTGTTGATAAATTTCAAGAGAATAAAGCTAATGGTGCATTTATAGTTATTAATCCAAAAACAAACAACACAGCAGGTGTTGGTTTTATTAAGTAAAAAAATAAAGCAATGGCAATTATAATAACAGACGAATGTATTAACTGTGGAGCTTGCGAGCCAGAGTGCCCAAATACAGCAATTTATGAAGGGGCTGATGATTGGAAGTATAGTGAAGGTACATCTTTAGAAGGAGCAGTTAAATTACCTAATGGTGATCAAATAGATGCAGATGAGGTTCAAGAGCCAGTTTCTGATGAGTATTATTTTATTGTTCCTGATAAATGTACAGAATGTAAAGGGTTTCATGAAGAACCACAATGTGCGGCAGTATGCCCAGTAGATTGTTGTGTACCTGATGATAATCATGTAGAAACAGAAGAAGAGTTATTAGTAAAACAACAATTATTACACAACTAGTATTAATGCTTTTATAAGCAAACAATTAAAAATCATGCAAAGTTTTAGATCAGAAATAGAGAACCCTGTTGTAGAAAAAGATATCCTTGAATTAGAACGTAAAATAAGTTTATTTAAAGAAGGAAAGATAGATGAAGAGCGTTTTAGAAGTTTACGTTTAGCAAGAGGAGTTTATGGTCAACGCCAATTAGGTGTACAAATGATTCGTATTAAATTACCTTATGGTAAAGTGTCTAGTGAGCAATTACATAGAATAGCAGATGTTTCTGATGAATATTCAAGAGGAAGGTTACATATAACTACGCGTCAAGATATTCAAATTCACTATGTAAGCTTAGATAGAACCCCAGAATTATGGGCTCAATTAGAAAAGGATGATATTACATTACGTGAGGCATGTGGAAATGCTGTTAGAAATGTAACAGCATCTGAAACAGCAGGTATAGACATCAATGAACCTTTTGATGTAAGTCCATATGCACATGCAACTTTTGAATTTTTTCTACGTAACCCAATTTGTCAAGAAATGGGAAGGAAGTTTAAAATGTCGTTTTCAGCAACTGATGAAGATACTGCAATAAGCTTTATGCACGATTTAGGTTTTATAGCTAAAACTAAAACTATTGGAGGAAAAACAATAAAAGGGTTTAAAGTATTGTTAGCGGGTGGATTAGGTTCTCAACCACGTCATGCTGATGTTATGTATGAGTTTTTAGAAGCTGATTTATTAATACCAACTATTGAAGGAGTTTTACGTGTGTTTGATCGTTATGGTGAACGTTCAAAAAGAGCAAAAGCACGATTAAAGTTCTTGGTAAAAGATTTAGGTTTGGATCAGTTTTTAACTTTAGTTGAAACAGAAAGAAAGGCTTTAGCATACCAATCGTACTCTATTGATACTTCAAAATTTGAACAAGAAATTACTTTTGAAACTTTAGAGGCTCCTTCAGTATCAATAGAAGATGAAAGAGCATATGAAGAATGGAAGCAAGCGAATGTTATAAAACAAAAGCAAGAAGGATTGTATGCTGTTGGTGTTAAAGTTCACTTAGGAGATTTTTATACAGATAAAGCACGATTGTTAGCTGATTTAATTAAGAAATATGCAGCAAACGAACTACGTTTTACGTTAAGACAAAATATTTTAATACGCCATGTAAGAGAAGAGTTTTTACCTTTCTTTTATGTAGAGTTACAAAAACTAGGATTTACTGAAGTAGGTTATAATAGTACAGCAGACATTACTGCATGTCCAGGAACAGATACATGTAATTTGGGAATTTCAAGTAGTACAGGAATTGCGGCAGAATTAGAGCGTGTTTTTAAAACTGAATATCCAGAATATCTTAACAATAAGGAAGTAACTATAAAAATTAGTGGTTGTATGAATGCTTGTGGTCAGCATAATATGGCACACATAGGTTTTCAAGGAATGTCTGTAAAAGTAGGAAACTTATTAGCACCAGCATTACAAGTGTTAATTGGTGGAGGTATTGTAGGAAATGGAGAAGGTCGTTTTTCAGATAAATTAGTTAAAATACCTAGTAAAAGAGGTCCGGAAGCATTAAGAATTTTATTAAACGATTTTGAGGATAATAAAGAAGAAGATGAGGATTTCTTAGCATACTATGATAGAAATGGAAAAACATATTTTTATGATATTTTAAAACATTTATCTGATACTACCAATTTAAAAGAAGATGATTTTATCGATTGGGGTCATGATAAAAACTATGTAAAAGCAATTGGAGTAGGTGAATGTGCTGGTGTAGTAATAGATTTAATAGCAACTTTACTTTTTGAAAGTGAAGAGAAATTAGAAAATGCAACACAGGCTTTTAAAGAAAAACAATGGTCTGATAGTATTTATCATGGGTATTCGGCTATCGTAAATACAGCAAAAGCACTGCTAACATCTGAAGGTAAAAAGACAAATACTCAAGCAGGAATTATAAAAAACTTTGATGAGGTATTTGTTGAAACAAAGAAAATTGAGTTAACAACTTCATTTTCAGAATTAGTGTATCAAATTAATAAAAATCAACCTACTGAAGCATTTGCTAGTAAATATTTGCAAGAAGCTAAAGCATTCTACACAACTATAGATGCTTACCGAAAAGTGGTAGTAGAAAGTTAAAAAGGAATAATGATGAAAAAACAACCTAAATTAACAGTAGTAGGAGCAGGCCCAGGAGATGTTGAGCTAATTACGTTAAAAGCTATTAAAGCACTAGAAAATGCAGATGTTGTTTTATATGACGCTTTAGTTAATCCAGAACTTTTAGATTATATCAATCCAAAAGCAGAACTAATTTTTGTTGGTAAAAGAAGAGGCTGTTACCGCTATCAGCAAGAGCAAATTAATGAGTTAATTGTGGCAAGAGGATTTTCTCATGGTCATGTAGTTCGTTTAAAAGGTGGAGATCCTTTTATTTTTGGAAGAGGAGCTGAAGAAATGCAATATGCAGCAACATATGGTCTAGAGGTAGCTGTTATTCCAGGAATTTCATCATCATTAGCTGTACCAGCATATCAAAACATACCATTAACAAAAAGAGGTAGTTCAGAAAGTTTTTGGGTAATAACAGGAACAACTAAGCAGCATAAATTATCTAATGATGTTAGGTTAGCCGCAAAATCAAATGCAACAGTAGTTGTATTAATGGGAATGGGAAAATTATCTGAAATAGTATCACTTTTTAAAGAAGAAGGAAAGTCAGAATTACCAGTAGCTATTATTCAAAATGGAACAACTCCTGAAGAAAAAATAGGAATAGGTACCGTTGATACTATTGAGGAAGTGGTTTCTAAAAATAACTTAAGTAACCCTGCAATTATTGTATTAGGAGAAGTGGTAAAACACCGTCAACAGTTAGCAGATGTAAAACAAGAAGTAGTTTTAAAAAGTGTGGTATGATAGATAAAGAAAGAAATAATTTATATCCAGTTTTTTTAAAGGTAAATGAATTGGAAGTTTTAATAATTGGAGGAGGTTATGTGGCTGAAGAAAAATTAACATTTTTATTAAAATCAAGCCCAGATGCTAAGGTAACGATGGTTTCTCCTTATTATAGAAAAAATACGATTAAAGAAGCTCAAAAAGCATCAGTAAAAATGATTAAAGATGTTTATAAAAAAGAGTATTTAATAGGAAAACATATGGTTATTGCTACAACTGATATTCCAGAAGTGAATGTACAGGTATATAAAGATTGTAGAGCAGAAAATAAACTAGTAAATGTAGCTGATAATCCACCCTATTGTGATTTTTATATGGGAGGAATTGTAACTAAAGGAAATGTAAAAGTTGCAATTTCAACAAATGGAAAATCACCTACAACAGCAAAAAGGTTACGACAATTTTTTGAAGAAGTAATGCCAGAAGACATTAATCAATTAGTTGAAAACTTAAATAGTTTTAGAAAAACAATCAAAGGGAACTTTGAGAAAAAAGTACAAACATTAAATAAACTTACAGAAGGTTTAATAAATTAAAATTATAATGAAATAAAGGAATAAGAAAACTATCCAATAATATAGATTTCCTTATTTTCATAATAATTACAAATAAAAGAAATGATACAGACAGATATATTAATTATTGGAGCAGGCCCTACTGGGTTATTCACAGTTTTTGAAGCAGGATTATTAAAATTACGTTGTCATTTAATAGATGCGTTGCCACAACCAGGAGGACAATGTTCTGAAATTTACCCTAAAAAACCTATTTACGATATACCAGCATATCCAGAAATTTTAGCTGGAGATTTAACTAAGAACTTACTAGAACAAATAAAACAGTTTGAACCAGGTTTTACATTAGGTGAACGTGCAGAAACTATAGAAAAGCAAGACGACGGAAGCTTTATTGTAACTACTAATAAAGGAACAAAACACCAAGCACCTGTTGTTGCTATTGCTGGTGGGTTAGGTAGTTTTGAGCCTAGAAAGCCTAAAATAGAGAATATTACAAAGTTTGAAGATTTTGGTATCGAATATATGATAAAAGAGCCAGAACTATATAGAGATAAAGATGTAGTAATTGCAGGAGGAGGAGATTCAGCTCTAGATTGGTCTATCTTTTTAACAGATGTAGCTAAATCAGTTACACTAATTCATAGAAGAAATGAATTTAGAGGAGCTTTAGATTCAGTTGAAAAAGTTCAAGAATTAAAAAACTTAGGGAAAATTAATTTAATTACCCCAGCTGAGGTAAAAGGAGTTTTAGGAAATAACCATGTAACGGGAGTTGTTATTGAAGAAAAAGGGCAGGAACCTTATATTTTAGATACAGATCATTTTATTCCATTATTTGGATTAGCTCCAAAACTAGGACCTATTGGTAATTGGGGATTAGAGATAGAAAAGAATGCAATTAAAGTAAATAATGCTTTAGATTATCAAACCAATATACCTGGTATTTATGCAATTGGTGATGTGAATACATACCCAGGGAAATTGAAATTAATTTTATGTGGATTTCATGAAGCTACTTTAATGTGTCAAAGTGCTTACCAATTAATACATCCAGATAAGAAGTATGTAATGAAGTATACAACGGTAGGTGGAGTTCAAGGTTTTGATGGTACTAAAAAAGAAGCTCCAAAAGCAGTAGTAAAGGCTATAGAGTAATGGAGCAAGATGTTACTATAAAAATAACTGACCGAGAAGGTGTAATGCATGAGGTAATTGCACCGACTGATATGGCAATGAATTTGATGGAAGTAGTTCGTTCATACGAATTAGCTCCTGAGGGAACGATTGGAGTATGTGGAGGGATGGCAATGTGTGCATCTTGTCAATGTTATGTGAAATCAAATCATGAGCTTCCTGAAATAACGGATGATGAAGATGCTATGTTAGCAGAAGCTTTTGATGTTCAGGATAATAGTCGTTTAGGATGTCAAATTCAAATAACCCCTAAGTTAGAAGGCTTAGAGATTGAATTAGCACCAGAAAGTTAATTACATTTGTAAAAAAGAAACCTATAAAATGCAATTTAAACAGTATGACTTATCATTAAAAGATGATGTAGAAGTATTTACAAAGCAATTATTTTATGCATTGTTTAATGATGTTTGTCAAGAAAAAGCAAATCATTTAAGAGAGTTATTTCTTAAAATTTGTAAAGGCTTAGAGATTCCTAAAGCAAATAATGTTTGGGAATTTTACCAACAATCTTTTTGTGAAATTCGAAATCAATTAGATTTAGATGCAAAAGCCTTTGAAAGTACTGACCCTGCATGCAAAAGTCTAGGAGAAGTATATTTGGCATATCCAGGTTTTCATGCAATAGCTGTATATCGATTAAGTCATGAATTGTATAAAATAGAAATTCCTGTTTTACCAAGAATGATGAGTGAATATGCACATGGTGTAACAGGAACAGACATTCATCCAGGCGCAATAATTGGAGAATCTTTTTTTATTGATCATGCTACAGGTATAGTTATCGGTGAAACGACAATTATAAAAAACAATGTAAAAATATATCAAGGAGTTACATTAGGTGGAATTCAAGTTAAAAAAGAATTAGCATCCACTAAACGTCACCCTACTATTGAAAGTAATGTAACGATTTATGCAAATGCAACTGTTTTAGGAGGAGATGTAACGATAGGAAAAGATAGTGTTATAGGAGCAAATGTGTGCGTAATAGATTCAGTACCTGAAGGATCAATTGTAACGTATGAATCAGAAAATAAAATCATAATGAGAAAATCATATGTTAAATGATTTTTATTAAACAAAAAACGAATGAAAACCAAAACAATAATAGATAGTGTTGGTAATACACCTTTAGTAGAAATTTCATCGCTTATTAATAAAGAAGGAGTACGATTATTATTAAAGTTAGAAGGTAATAACCCTGGAGGGAGTGTAAAAGATAGAGCAGCCTATAACATGATATCTGAAGCAATTAAGCGAAAAAACATCAAAAAAGGTGATTATTTGGTGGAAGCAACTAGTGGAAATACTGGTATTGCTTTAGCTTTAATGGCAAAAGTTTTAGGAGTGAATATGGTTTTAGTAATGCCAGAAAATGCAACTGAAGAACGAGTTAAAACGATGAAGTCGTATGGTGCTGAAGTAATTTTAACATCAGCAAGTGAAGGTATAGAAGGCTCAAGAGATAAAGCACTTGAATTACGATATAAAAAAGGATACTTTATGCTAAATCAGTTTGAGAATAATGATAACTGGAAAGCACACTATAAAACTACTGGACCAGAAATATGGAATGATACTGAAGGAAAAATAACACATTTCGTTTCTGCAATGGGTACTACTGGAACTATTATGGGGGTTTCTACCTATTTGAAAGAGAAAAATTCTAACATTCAAATTGTAGGAGCTCAGCCTAAAGAAGGTTCTAGAATACCTGGAATAAGAAGGTGGTCTCCAGAATACTTACCAAAAATATTTGATAAAAATAAAGTAGATAAAACTATTGAAGTAAGTAGAGAAGAAGCTACAAAGATGACACGCAAATTAGCTAAAGAAGAAGGGATAATGGCAGGAATGAGTAGCGGTGGAGCTTTGCATGTAGCTTTAGAAGTAGCTAAAAAAATAGATAAAGGAATTATTGTAGCTATTGTTTGTGATCGAGGAGATCGTTATTTATCTTCAGAATTATTTGAATATTAAAAACAATTATTCTTTTTAAAGTAGTAAATAAAAAATAATTCGTTTATTTGCATTATATTATAGTTCATTAACTTAATGATGTTATCAAGAAAGGTGGAGGGATTAGACCCAACGAAACCTTAGCAACCCTTTGTGCAAACAAAGAAGGTGCTACATTCTACTGTGAAAGCAGGGAGATAACGGAAAGAATTTTACTTCTCTTTTCCTGATAACATTACAATTAAATATCAGGAATGTCAAACATTTACAAAGAAATACAAAAAAGAATTCTCGTGCTCGATGGAGCAATGGGAACTATGCTTCAGGAATATAAATTCACTGAAGAAGATTTTCGTGGAGAACGTTTTAAAGAGTATCCTACACCTTTACAAGGTAATAATGATTTGTTGTCAATAACTCAACCTGAAGCGGTAAAAGAAGTACATAGAAAATACTTTGCAGCAGGTGCAGATATTGTTGAAACAAATACTTTTTCTGGAACTACAATTGCTATGGCTGATTATCAAATGGAACATTTGGTATATGAATTAAATTATGAATCAGCCAAAATAGCTAAAGAAGTAGCTCAAAAATTTACAGAAAAAGAACCTCATAAACCAAGGTTTGTAGCTGGTTCAATAGGACCAACTAATAGAACAGCAAGTATGTCTCCAGATGTAAATGATCCTGGATATAGAGCAGTAACTTTTGATGAATTAAGAATAGCTTATAAACAACAAGTAGAAGCTTTAATTGATGGAGGAGCAGATCTTTTATTAGTTGAAACTGTATTTGATACTTTAAATGCAAAAGCAGCATTGTTCGCTATTGAAGAGGTAAAAGGAGAACGAAATATTGATATTCCTATTATGGTTTCCGGAACAATTACTGATGCATCAGGAAGAACATTATCAGGGCAAACTGCGGAAGCTTTTCTTATTTCTATTTCTCATATTCCATTATTATCTGTAGGATTTAATTGTGCTTTAGGGGCAAATTTATTACAACCTCATTTAGAAGCTATAGCTTCGAAAACAGATTTTGCTATTTCTGCACATCCTAATGCTGGGTTACCAAATGCTTTTGGTGAGTATGATGAAACACCACAAGAAACAGCTAGTCAAATCGAAGAATATTTAAAAAAGGACTTAATAAATATCATTGGAGGGTGTTGTGGTACAAGACCTGCTCATATTAAAGCTATTGCTGAAGTAGCTGTTAATTATAAACCAAGAAGAACATTAGCAATACAAAAATAGTAAGTCATGGTTAATGTAAATAAAATTATTAAATGTTGAATTTCCTGAACTATATAGATAGATGATTGAAGAAAGAAAAAACATGAAATTAAGTGGTTTAGAACCCTTAATAATTACACCAGAAAGTAATTTCATAAATGTAGGAGAACGTACCAATGTAGCTGGATCGAGAAAGTTTTTGCGATTAATTAAAGAGGAGAAATTTGATGAAGCCTTGGCTATAGCTCGTCATCAGGTAGATGGAGGTGCTCAAATTATTGATATAAACATGGACGATGGTTTAATTGATGGAAAAGAAGCCATGGTACGTTTTTTAAATTTGATTGCGGCTGAACCTGATATTTGTCGTGTTCCTATAATGATTGATAGTTCAAAATGGGAAATTATTGAAGCTGGATTACAAGTTGTACAAGGAAAGTCAGTTGTAAATTCTATTAGTTTAAAAGAAGGAGAAGAAAAATTTATTTGGGAAGCAACTCAAATAAAAAGATATGGAGCTGCCGTAATAGTAATGGCTTTCGATGAGGTTGGACAGGCTGATAATTATGAACGTAGAATTGAAATTGCTGAACGTTCATATAGGGTATTAGTTGATAAAGTTGGGTTTCCTTCCGAAGACATTATTTTCGATTTAAACATATTTCCAGTGGCTACTGGTATGGAAGAGCACCGTAAAAACGCAATAGATTTTATTGAGGCTACTCGTTGGGTACGAGAAAATTTACCAAATGTAAGTGTAAGTGGAGGGGTGAGTAATGTATCATTTTCTTTTAGAGGAAATAATAGTGTAAGAGAAGCAATGCATTCTGTATTTTTATATTACGCTATTCAAGCGGGAATGAATATTGGGATAGTAAACCCTACTATGTTAGAGGTGTATGATGATATTCCAAAGGATTTATTAGAACACATTGAAGATGTAATTTTAGATAGAAGAGAGGATGCTACTGAACGATTATTAGACTTTGCTGAAACCGTAAAAGGGAAGAAGAAAGAGGATGATGGAAAAGCATTAGAGTGGCGTAAATTACCATTGCAAGAAAGAATAACACATGCTTTGGTAAAAGGGATAGATGCTTTTATTGTAGAGGATGCTGAAGAAGCTAGATTAGGAGTAGAGAGACCTTTGCACGTAATTGAAGGGAATTTAATGGCGGGAATGAATGTTGTTGGTGATTTATTTGGTGCAGGAAAAATGTTTTTACCTCAAGTGGTTAAATCTGCACGAGTAATGAAAAAAGCTGTTGGATATTTAAACCCTTTTATTGAAGCAGAAAAAGGAGAAAAACAGCAAGCTTTAGGTAAAGTTTTAATGGCTACTGTTAAAGGTGATGTTCATGATATCGGGAAGAATATTGTTTCTGTAGTTTTAGGATGTAATAATTATGAAATTGTTGATTTAGGGGTAATGGTGCCACCTGAAAAAATTATTGAAACAGCAAAAAAAGAAAATGTAGATGCCATAGGATTAAGTGGTTTAATAACACCTTCTTTAGATGAAATGGTTTATTTAGCAAAAGAAATGGAACGTCAAAATTTTGAAGTTCCTTTATTAATTGGAGGAG
The DNA here is from genome assembly GCF_964512825.1 of Tenacibaculum halocynthiae. Classification (NCBI taxonomy): domain Bacteria; kingdom Pseudomonadati; phylum Bacteroidota; class Flavobacteriia; order Flavobacteriales; family Flavobacteriaceae; genus Tenacibaculum; species Tenacibaculum halocynthiae. Next base: position 215,431 of record NZ_CAZELG010000043.1, read on the forward strand.
CTACAACTTCAAAAGCACACACAGCTGTTAAAATAGATACTCAATATAAAAATGCGGTAGTTCATGTAAATGATGCTTCCAGGGCCGTTACTGTTGTTGGTGATTTATTGAATAAGAACACTAAAAATGAGTATGTAGCAAAACTTAAAAAAGATTATGAAGAGTTTCGTGAAAAATTTCTTAAAAGAGGTAAAACGAAAGCATATATAACTATTCAAGAAGCCCGTAAGCGTAAATTTAAAATAGATTGGAGTATATCAAATATTTCAAAGCCAAAAGAATTAGGAATTCAAACATTAGAACAATTGAGTTTAAAAGAATTAATACCTTTTATTGATTGGTCTCCTTTCTTTAGGTCATGGGATTTACATGGTAAATTCCCTGCTATTTTAGTTGATGATGTTGTAGGAGAGCAAGCTACAAGTTTGTATGAAGATGCTCAGAATATGCTTCAAGAAATTGTAGATAATCAATTGTTAAAACCTAAAGCTATTTTTGGGTTATTTGAGGCTAATACTACTAATGATGACGATATTTCAATTAAGAAAAAAGGTAAAGAAATAGCCGTTTTTAGAACTCTTCGTCAACAATTAAAAAAGAGAGATGATAAACCAAGTTTTGCTTTGTCAGATTTTATAGCTCCAAACGATTCGAATAAAACGGATTATATGGGAGCGTTTTGTACGGCAATTTTTGGAGCTGATGAATTAGCGAATACTTATAAGAGTAATGATGATGATTATAACGGAATTATGGTACAAGCTATTGCTGATCGTTTTGCGGAAGCCTTTGCAGAGTATTTGCATCATAGAGTACGAACAATACATTGGGGATATGGTGCAGATGAAAATTTAACAAATGAAGATTTAATAAAAGAAAATTATAAAGGAATTCGTCCCGCTCCTGGATATCCTGCTTGTCCTGATCATTTAGAGAAAGAAACAATTTGGGAGTTATTAAATGTTGAAGAAAAAATTGGAGTAACCTTAACGGAAAGCCTCGCAATGTGGCCAGCTGCAGCTGTTTCAGGATATTATTTTGCAAATGAAGAGGCTAAATACTTTGGATTAGGAAAAATAATTGATGATCAAGTTAGAGATTTTGCAACTAGAAAAAATATTTCTTTAGATAAAGCAAGAAAATGGCTTCATCCTGCAATTGCTGACAATTAAAAGAGGTGAAATGGAAACAAAATTTATAGAATTAAATTTAAAGAGCCATATTATTTCTCATGGATATGATGAAAATAATAAAGAAGTTACAGAGGAGATAATTGTTGGTGAATTCTCTTCTAAATTGATAGCAATCAATAGAATTAAATCTTTAAGTAAAAAATATGTATTAACTGATTATATAGATGGAAGGTTGATTTATTGGGAATATCAAGAATCGTATGATTTAGTTAAAAAACAATTATTAGAATAATGAAAGTTACAGATCACATAAAAAAAGCAAAAGATAAAACGTTATTCTCTTTTGAAATAGTTCCACCACAAAAAGGACAAAATATACAAGAATTATATAATAACATTGATCCTTTAATGGAATTTAAACCTCCTTTTATTGATGTAACAACATCAAGAGAAGAGCATGTTTATATACCAAAAGAAAATGGATTATTAGAGCAGAAAATAACAAGAATGCGACCAGGAACTGTTGGTATTTGTGCATCATTAAAATACAAGTATGATGTAGATGCAATACCACATGTTTTGTGTGGTGGATTTACAAAGGAAGAAACTGAATATGTATTAGTTGATTGTCATTATTTAGGATTAGATAACGTGATGGCTTTAAGAGGAGATGCAAGAAAAGATCAACAATATTTTAAAGCCTCTAATGGAGGAAATACCTATGCTTCTGATTTAGTAGGTCAAATTAGCGATTTAAATAAAGGGAAGTATTTGCATGAAATTATTGAAACCCCTTATAAAGCTGATTTTTGTATTGGAGTAGCTGGTTATCCAGAAAAACATTTAGAATCTCCAAGTTTAGAAAGTGATTTAAAACGGTTAAAAGAAAAAGTAGACGCGGGAGCTGATTATGTGGTAACTCAAATGTTTTTTGATAATTCTAAATATTTCAATTTTGTTAAAAAGGCAAAAGAGATAGGAATTAATGTACCTATTATTCCAGGAATAAAACCTTTAGCTGTAAAAAGGCACTTACAAATTTTACCACAAATTTTTCGTTTAGATTTACCGCAAGATTTAGTAAATGCAGTTGAAAACTGTAACACTAATAAAGAAGTGAGGCAAGTTGGAATTGAATGGGCTATTCAGCAAAGTAAAGAATTAATAAAAGCAGGTGTTCCTGTAGTTCATTATTATTCAATGGGGAAATCAAGTAATATAAAAGCTATTGCGAGCGAAGTTTTTTAATTTAATCGAACTTATGAAATTAATAAAAGCTCCTTTTTTAATAGTATTTAAAAAGAGGAGCTTCTTTATCTTTAAAGGTAATAATAGAAATTGAAATCAAATGTTTTTTATGAATTTCATTCATAAAAAACAGCCATTTCATCTAAAGTTTTTCTTTTTAAATCAGGAACATAAACAGGTGTTTTTGGGTACCCAACAGGGAGTAATAAAAAAGCTCTTTCATTGACTGGCCTGTTTAATATACTTGTTAAAAAATTCATAGGACTAGGCGTGTGTGTAAGTGTTACCAATCCCGCGTTATGAATAGCTGAAATAAGCATTCCACAAGAAATCCCTATCGATTCATTAACATAGTAATTATTACATTTTTCTCCGTTTATATCAAAATCATAGGACTTTTTAAAAACAACAATTAACCATGGAGCGTCTTCTAAAAAAGGTTTGTGCATATCTGTGGCTAAATGCTCTAGATCTTTTTTCCAACGTTCACTCATTCGATGTTCATATCCTTCTTTTTCCTCTATTTCAGCAGCAATTTTAATTTTAGTTTTTATAAAAGGATTTGAAACAGCGCAAAACGTCCAAGGTTGATGATGCGCACCAGAAGGAGCAGTTGATGCACTTTTTATTATATTTTCAATTACTTCCTTTGGTATTGGTTCAGAAGAAAATTCTCTTACGGATCTTCTTTTGTTAATCCATTCATAGAAAATTTCACTTTTTTCAATCATTTCTTTTTTGGATATTTTAATTGAATCATATTTGATATGATTGTATCCATTGATGTTAATGTTTTTTGAAAGTTCCATAATTGAAATTATTATTTTTTTAAATCTTGAAAATAAGATTTTTACTATACTAATTTAAGAAAATATTTTATAGTGTATTATTGTTTGAAAATATAAAGCATTTGTAGGAAGAATTTTGTTTTTTACAATTGTTAGTATGTTTTTAATACTTCTTTTTGTTTACCTTCTTTAAATTGAACTTTAGCTGTTAGTTTTCCATCTTCAATAGCGTAAACTTTCCATATTCCGTGTCTTAATCCGTTTTTCATCAATCCAACTCCAGCTAAATATCCTTTTTCGTGATACCATTTCATTAATCCATTTGCTAGTCCATTTTTATAATAGCCTTCTAAAACTAAAGTGCCATTATTTGACCATTCCTTATGCAGCCCTTCTTTTTTATTATTTATAAAAGCTCCTTCACTTTTTAACTGACCGTTTTTATAGAATTTTTTTAAAATCCTCATTTTTTCATCTTTTTTGTAATGTGGAGATTTTGAGGTGTTGATTTTTACGTTTTTATAATCATTGTTATTTGTTTTCTGTTCTTTTTTATATTGTTTAACACACCCATAGTAATTCGATAGTATTAAAACTAATAGAAGCGATTTTATAAGTGCATTTAGTTTGAAAAAGTAAAAACTTTGTTTACTCATGACCTCTTTTTTTAGCATACTTAAACTTACTGAATTTTTTAGGAAGTTTATTAGTTACTTCAAGTTTGTTTGATGTTATTGTTGGTTTTATTTTAATAACTTTAGTATCGTTATTAATTTCAATTTCATGTTTACTTCTCATATTTACTACATCAATATGTAATACCTTAAAGTGATGTTTACCATTTTTAAGGTTTATTATAACATATTCACTAGGTCTTATTTGACCAAGCGGCTTATTGTCAAGCCATATATTTAAACGAGCAGTATTGTCAATTTTGTGTAGAATATTTGAGCCATTATAAATTAAAATATTACCATTACCTAAATCATTTAATCGAACATTTTTTATAGTTGTTTTTACAAAGTTATATTGAGAAGCTATAGGTTTTAATGCGCAGGAATTTAAAAGTATAAGGGTAAATAAAGTAATAGTAAGTTTTATTTTTTTCATTTTTAATTTTATTAAGGCTTAGTATTAGAGTTTTTAAAATTCTCTTATTTGTATGTGAAATATAGTAATTTAAAAATACTATGCGTTCTAATTAACGTAGTATTAAATTTTTATTATTTATTGTTTAAATTGAAAAAGTTTGATAATGATTAAATTGTATAAAAAAACCTGGCTTTATACCAGGCTTTTCGTTTAAATATATATAGTTTTTAGTGTTTTGGTATACTAGCACTTCCACCTGGAACAGCTGTATAAAGTTCAATGCTTTTGATAGAACCAGCCTTTCGTTTTCCATTAACCATTTCAGTACTTCTTACTGTAGTTAGGCAAGTATTTCCTTTCCCACCGTCAGTTCCCAAAGAAAGGATTACTTCATCTTCATTTTCATCAATAAATCCAACAATATACATTAAAGGTACAATAGTTAAAGTTTTATAAGATGTACCGTGATATTCTATTTCAGAGTTACTTTTAATTACAATCGTTTTATTTGATGTTGCAGTAACTTTCATAGGAGCTCCTGCAAATCCCATTAAAGGAACTACATTAAGTAACGTTTCTCCTGTGAACTGAGCAACATTATAGCTCCCTGAAATACTCACAACCGAACCATAGTAACTACCAGCATTTTTATAGACACTTTTGTATTGACGAGTAAATTTGATTTTTAGGTCACTCCCTATTGGAGTTGTAATTGGAACTGTAAGCTCCCAACTGTTTCCATTTTGAACGAATGACATGGTGCTGTCAAAAGTATACACGGTAGAGGAAGTTCCATCTAAAGAAACACCAAGAGTAACTGTATAATCTTCTGTACCATCTTTGTGGGTTTTGTACTGTCCTTCTATAGATATGAATGCATTATTGAATACTTGAGAACTTGAATTGATGTGATAAAATCCAGCAAACTTAGCCAATTCTTTACTTGCTGTATTTGTTCCATTAGCAGGTTTCTTAACAGGAGTCGCTGTTACTGTTTGTAATGAACGAGGAATAGATAAATGACTATTTTTTAATGAAAAAAGATCGTTACATACCATTCCTCCTTCTGCAGAAGTTCCCATAATAATGCTATAATTAAATAAACCATCTAATGAGCTGAAAGAAAACACATACATATTAAGGTTGTAAACGAAAAGTCCCACATTTTGAAGGTTACCTTTATTACCTCCTATGTTGGTATAGTTGTATTGAAGTGTATTATCTGTTCCTATTTTAAGAATTTCTGCTCCTTTTCCTTTGTCTTCGTAGTAAGTACCAGCATACATAGCCATAGGAATTGGATTGTTGTAGGTTTCTCCATTGATATTTTCTATTGCTCCACTTAAACCATGAGTTACCTTACCTTTAAAAGATGAGGTAATTTGCTGACTGTTGTCTTTTCGTGTAAACTCTATTGTGAAATTTGGCACATCACTATTTACATCAGCCTGAGCTGTTAAGGTAGTTCCTGTCCATTCTATAGTTTTGAAAGCCTTGTGTGGTCCAGTAAGATGATATACGTTAGAGTTAACACCGTCTGGTGAATAGATTAGTGCTACATGAGGAGTTACTTCACCATTTTTAACCAATAGATTAGTGTCAATAGTAAGGAAAGAACCTGTACTATTTAGGGCATAGTACCCATTGAATGAAATTAGTGGCTCTGCATCGCCAATTGGGTTTACATATGGTGCATCACTTTCTGCTATTTTTAAAAGATAGTTGTGTAATTCAGTAGTTTGTTCTGCAGATTTGCTCGTTTTTTGAATTTGTGGAATTGTTAAATTTGACATGATTAGAAGTATTGTGCTGTAATAACAGCTGGTTAGTAAATTCTGAATCAAATTTCAAAAAATTAAGGCAAAAGAAGAATAAAAATGTAATGACGTTTTATTTGATTGTCATAAGAGGGGATAAATATAGAATAAGAAAAAGCACTATAATTATATCAATTCTATAAATTGAAGATAAATAGAAGTTTTAAGGAGTTATATTTAACTAATCGTATGTTATTATATCTAGGTATTTGTTCGTGACTTGTTATTTTTTTAGTTTCATAACTTCTTCTAATAATGGTGCAAGTCCATTTTTTGTTATCGTATCATTATTCCAAAAACTCAAAACACAGCTAACATAATTATCTCTTACTTTAGTAGCTACATAATAAATTGTCAAAGTTTTTCCGCCAGATGTACTTGCTAAAACTGAAGTTATTCCAGTGAAATCATAAATAATTTTTTTTGCTTTAGTTTCAGTTCCTTCAAATTCAATTTTAACTATTTCTTCTGAAATAATTTTCCCTCTTTTTTTTAGTTTTATTATTTCGAATTGCTGTTCAACAGTATTTTTAGCATCCTTAAGGTCCTTATGAACAGACCAATTCATTTGACCATTATAAGGACATTGAACATTATTCACATTTTGCCATTTACAATTGCTTCCCAATTTTATTTTTCTTCCAGCAAAGTTAATTTCATTAATGACTAATGAATTATAACATCGCTTAGGTATTTTACCTTCCATTATTAAATTAACTATCTTTCTTTCAAATTCTCTGTTTTTTTTATTGAATGATCCAAATTGGATTATAGTTGTTCGTTTATTCTTATTTTCTAAAAAATAATATGAACTATATTGAGTCAGTTTTTTATTTATTAAGGTAGTATTACTAACATAGTAATTATTATATTTTAAATTAGAGTCAGGAGTTTTTTTATCTTTCTTTTTTATAGAATACTTTCTGTAAACTTTTTTTAGTTTTCTATCTGTAAACTTGTAATTTAATGTTTGACTTGAAATATTAATGCCATCAATTTCGTAGAAAGTCAAGCCATTATTGTCTATTGCTTGTAAACGATCAAATATTTTTTTGTCTTGTGCGTAAAGAGTTGATAAAACAAAAAAGAATACTATTGTAAATAAGTTTTTCATTCTGAGAATTGTTTTTAGTTATAACTAATGTGCATGTATGTGAATTGTTAGTTTCAAGTAATAAAGTAAGAGTCATGAAAGTAGGCATAGGCTTTAGTGTATTCGATGAAACTTAACAATTAATAATATAAGGTGTTACTTGTATTATTGTCACCTAATGTTTGTAGTAGTTTTAAATTCATTATTTGAGTCTTTGATCTTAGTTAAAAACTCTTCCATTTCTTTTGTTAATAATAAATATTCCTGTTTTTTCCAAAATTTTGGATCATAAGGTTTTCTAAATTCGAAAACATCTTTTTTTAAAGAGTGTTTTCTTTTTAACTTCAAATTTGTTTGATTTAATGTAAGATATAAATGAGTTTCATTATAAATGTTTCTTATTCCACCTTCATTTATTAACTCAGTTTCTGTATTAATTTTAGCTTTGTGAATGAAATATTTCCCATTTTTAATGTTTTTTTTAAAAAAGATTGATTTTTCTAAATAATTTGTTTTGTATTTAAACCCTCTACCTTTTTTGTACGAGTCATTTAATATTTCTTTAATTTTATATTCTGTAATAGCATTATCATTTTTATTTGTGAGATAATAACCTTCTATTTTTGGTTTGTTTTCTGATTTTAGAAAAAATGAATATTTCACAAAATTCTTATCTTTTGACCTGTTCTTATTAAATTTAAATTCTTGAACATTTAAACCTATTCCTGCAATATGTTCAAATATTTGTTTGAAATTAAACATAACAAATTTAATACTCTCATTTATTCCTCTCTTTCTAACATTCAAGACTTCTACTTTATAGTTTTTTTTAGGCATTGGTTTTTCAGAAGTACCAAATAGCATTTTTCTATTGACAAAACCATTTAAATCTTGAATTTTCAGTAACCTTCCATTTTTTCTTATTTGGCATCTTAAAAAAAAAGTTTCAGTGTATGGTTCAGAAGGGTAGTTGTTAACTACAGAACGATAGATTTTTAAAATAGGATTTTTGTTGTTTAAAGTAATTTCACCTAATTCTTCAAATTTATTTTTTAGAAATATAGTATCATTTTTTATTTTATTAAAAGTTGTGAAAATTGGTTCATAACCAATTAATCTAATTTTAATTGAATCACTTTCAGATTTAAATAAAAATTTACCTTCAGAATTTGTTGAAGTGAAATTTCTATTGTTATAAACATCAGCATATTCAATAGGTTTTTTAGTTTCGTAATTTAATACAGTTCCATTTAATCTATTTTGACTGAATGATTTATTAATAATTAAAATTATTAATAACAGTAAGGTCTTTTTCATATTTTGAGTAAGAATTTCGATTTTGGTAAAGAACTAGAAGAATGGTAACTCTCGAGCTTATACTTAATCATAACTTTTTATTTTATCTTTTTCTGTTATAAAACAAAATCAACGGTGAGTATATGAAGCGTAGCATCCCACAGGGTGCTATGATTTTATATACAGTGTTATCTTTATTTTTCGAATGGGTTAAATGTCTTTTGAGAGTTTTCATCTTCCTCGTCTTCTGGGACGAAGGTCTTTAAAATTGGTCTAATTGTGTCATTATTAGGGTTAGGATATTCTTTACCATAACTTGACCAGCCTGAACTCCAATACAAAATCATTTCTTCCCATACAGGAATAGCTTTGTCTTTAGCTTTTTTATATTCGAAATTGTTTATTTCCTGAAATTCCTTAATAGGTTCTGAATACCATTCATCCTCCTCCTCATCATAAACTAATTCAAGTAGATTCAGATGTTCCTTTAATTCGTTTAATAGATAATGTCTTATATTCCATCCATATACTATAATATCAGAACCATAAATTGACAATACTGGAGCATCTGTCACATCATTTACTACAAATCTATGCCCTTTAATGGGAATTACTTTAGGAGCTTGGTTAAACCACTTTGAAAATAGACTCTCTTTCTCCTCGTCTGAATTCGGTCTTGTTTTCCCCCAAGACTTTAACCAAACCTTATTTGCTCCAACAACATCATCAAAAATGGTTCGATAAGGCCAGTTCAATCTATCTCGAATTTCGTCATTATCCTTCAACCAATTGTAGAAAAATGGTCGATAGCCAAGTTTAATTTCAGCATCTTCGTCAAATGTTACAGTATATTCAATAATTTCTTTTCTGTCAATAGAATGGAGAATCTTTAAAAACTCTCTATGCTCGTAAGAAAACTTAATCTCGTATTTTTTTTCAATGGAATCAATTTCTGAATCACTTAATCCGATCCATTTAGCACTATAAACCCACTTTTCACAAATAAAATCGTTTTCAGATGTTTCTGGATTTATACTCCAAAACTTTTCAGTACGTTCTTTGACCCAATAAAGAAACTCTGTATAATTTTCAGGTATTTTTAAACTCATTGTTTTGAATTAAAGATAACGTTTATGTATAAGATTATTTGCGGTTTTGTATGCGAGGATTTTCCGCAGGAAAATCAGACGTAACAAAATTGCAACAACCTTTGATTAAGCACTAATGTAGTAATTAATTTTATACTGTGTTACAAGCAGTTTTTTTATTATCGATAACCATAAATTATCAAATTTCCGTTGTCAATTTCCGATTCAAATTTTCCAATTGAGTCAATGATGTTTTTTATATTTTCAATATTTTGATTATAGATTTTTGGTTTCTCATTTGTCTGTCAGATGTCCATTCTTGAGGGAATATAATTTGTTCAATTTCTTTAAATGCACAAGGTCCGCCAAAAGTTATATTGTCATTTGTTCCAGTTTTAGAAAATGACTCATTAAATTTATCCGCACTTGGTATTTCTATTTCTCGAAGAATATTATCGAAAACACTTTTAATTAAACACTTTTTTGTTTCAATCGGATTACTTGATAATTCTTTGAACAACTTTGTCCATTTTGAATTATTTATAAATTGTCCAGGAAACATTTCGATTTTAGTTTTCAGTTGTTTTTCGTATTTCTCAATCTCAATCAAAGTTCTACTTTTAAATTGCTTGTAACGGTTTTGTGTATGAAACGTAGCGTGTAAAAGGACACTAACTTTTCGGATTAACACAGAGCCGAATTTTTATATTTTGTTTTTCGTTTTTTCTCTTTTTAAAAGCCAAATTAAAAATTTGGCGGTCTTTGCAAATAAATACAGACCTTTCGGTTAATCACTTATTAGCTATGTTTTATACACCGTGTTAGCGGTAGTTACTTTTCATTTTTCTTGTTCCAAATTCTGGCCATATTTTCTATGTTTTTAACAGTCATTTCTTGTGTTCTAATAAGTGTTCTAACTCCGTGAATCATAATCATTGAAGCTTTACCTGTTTCGATAAAATATTCTAAATCAATTCCACTTTCAAGTCTTATTGAACCAAATACAAAGTCATCCTTTGTTGATTTAAACATTCCATATCCATTGTCTTTCGAGTTGATTAATTTTCCAATAGTCTTTATTCTAGCTTTATTAGAGATTAATCTTTGAGTAGTCAAAATACTGTAATTATCAGAGTAAATAACTGTTGAACAAATGATTAGTTCATTTTCCTTTAATTCAAGTCCTATTCCAGAATAAGTGAATTCTCCATTCGATTCATAAAACTTTGTAAACTTATAATCATATGGTTTGAAAGTACTTCGTTTAATGGAAGCAATACAAATGTTATGTTTCGATTTGTCAGATTTTTTCATCTAGTAAGAAAGGCGTTTAACATCATCAGAATAGGTGTTGTTATTAGCAATGCGTAACCAATTTTACGTGTCAATATTTTTCTTTTTAACTTTTCAATGACTTTATGATTAGAGCTTAAAAAAATTACTTTTCTCATATGTTTAATTCCATAATATGGCTTGTTTTCCAAAATATCAGTGTGACTCGATTTCTGAATTATTGAAGTAGGACTTGATGCTAATATCAATATCATACTAGAAGCAAATACAATTGGAATAATAAAAAGTAGTGTTTCTTGCATTTTTCAGTTATTGCTTATTACTGCTAACGGTCTCGGCTATGATTTCGTTGTGGAATCATCCGCAGGATTATTCCACAACGAAATCCGCCGTTGATTAATACTTTTATTTTGGTGTGGCACAAAACCACAATGAATTATAGCCATTGTTACCACCAGTTATTTTATTCCGATAATTTTTTCAATCGGTTCGTTAATGTAATCAAATTCAAGTTTTTTCATTCGGTGTATTGGACTGTCAAATCCAATAATGTTGTTTCCACTAAATGACCTTAAATCCAAAACTCGAAATTTCTTTTTGTATTTAGTTAGCGTTTTCTTTTCCAAGTCCACAATTCCGATTCTTTGAAATGTTCCGCTAAAAAATGATTTGTCCCAAATTGGTATTGCTACTTTTTGTCCGTTTCGAGTCCAGATTGCTGGTCCGCCACAACTTTCAGGAATCAGAATTTCTTTATCGTCATTAAGTTTGACTTTGCATTTTCCACTTAATGGTGCACCCATTCCAACTTCGTTAAGATTTGAATATTTCAACGTAGCTTTATTTTGGTTTTCTTGTCCGTTTGAGTTTTCATTCGGAAAATCCCACGCATTTGGATATTTCAGAGAATCCATTGAGAATCCAACTATTCTGCCAATTGAAAGCTCGTCAAATTTTAATGCTTGCAGTATTGTTCGAGCTTTGTATTTGTCCGATTTTTTGGCTTTGTCAAACTCGTCCATTAATCCACTCACATAAAGGCGTTCGTTTCCCGTCATTCCCTCAATTCCAATAACGCTATTTGCTTTTTCGTAGATTTCTTCTTTGTTCATGTTTTTTATAGCTTGCAGGTAGCGGTCTAGGCTATGAGTAGTTGCGTGAGTTAGCACTTAACTTTGCAAGTAGACACCAAGTTGGAAATTCCGCAGGAATTTCCAAAGTAGGCGAGAGCAAGCAATTACTTATAGCCATTGTTAGCTACTGTTTTTAATTTTCAAAAGTTTCTATCAACTCCTTATCATTACTGCATAAGGGTGTTACTACATCTTCCTTAGGAAAAGCAATAATATTTAATTCTAGCTCACCAATATCATTACCTGACTGGTATGAAGGATAGCTTCCTGTCCAATTTATATTTAAGCTACTATCATTATTCAAAGAGAAGCCAATTTTTGAATTATTTATAGGTTCACCATCCCTTACACTAAGCATTGTAAATAATTGTTTGTCAGTCCATCCTTTTTTAATTTCAATTGTGGTTTTATCGAGTTCCTTTAGGTCATTTATTTTAACAGGGAAGTTTGCAAGCATTATCTCAGTACTTCCGTCAAACAATTCAAAAAACCTTGCACTTTTCCTTAGTGTATTAATTTTTCTAAAATAAATTTTGAGAATATTAGTCTTTTCAGATATTTTGTCTAATTCTATTTCTCCAGATATTGCTGGTTGGTAATGATATTCCTCAATTTTATCAGAATCTTCATCTCTCTCCCTAAATTTTACGTATTGTTTCATAGGTTTTGTCAAATTGTAGCTAACGTGATTGTATATGGAAAGTTGCGTGTTTGAGTGCGAGGATTTTCCGAAGGAAAATCAGACGTAGCAAACGTGCAACGACCTTTGTTTTAGCACAACACAAGTAATTTTTTATATACTGTGTTGTAAGTTGGCTTTTTTGTTTTAAAATTTCCACCAAGGTTTTTTCGGTTCTATTGGTTGAATTTCTTTTTCAATTCTCCAAAAGGCTCCGTCATATTTTTCATCCGCCTTTATGTTTGTCAAACTAACTCCATATGGATAGATTCCGTCTTCAAGTCCGTTTTTGATTCTTTTCATTAATCTCATAACTGGCCAACAGCGTGTTCCATCCGCCAAATTAACTTCAATGCTAATTTCTCCTTCTGGGGTGTCGTCGTCTGTTATCCATTTTGAGTCAGGAACATTTTTTATTAAAGTTTCTCCGATATAAGAACCAATCGAAAATATTTTTCCGCCATAACCTTTGGCAAGTCGACCACCTTTTATCGGTTGTCCATCTTTAGTATATTTTTGAAGAAATCGGTCGATTTCAATTAAACTTCCCATTGAATAATCCAATTCAATTCCATCTGATTTAAATGCTTTTACTGTCCAATCGGATTGCTTTTTTATGTCTTCTAATAATGTTGCCATTCGGTTTCTTTAGCTTGCTTACAACGTTAAACTGTATGGTTAGTGGTGTATTAAAAGTGCTAAAACTTTCAGTAAACAATAAACTTTTTAAAAAGAATCTAACTTTAAAGTTATGTACTTTGTAGCCATTAACTATACAGATTGTTAGGCACTGGCTTTATTTCTTTTCTAATTTATCTAATCTTTTTTGTAATTCAAGAAGCATTTTATTTTGCAATTTTAATTCTTCAATTTCTTTTTGCTGTTGGATTGTATAAAGTGTTAGCTCCTCAATTTTTTGTAACAACTTAGCATCCATTTCTCCAAGAAATATTCCATTTTGTTCAACTATCTTAGCACTTGGAATATCTTTTAAATGTCCTTTTTCTTTGATATAATTTTCTACCTCTTTTAAAGTTGGTAATTCATAATCATCATAAAAAACAAAATCAGACCAACCAGTTTCTACTTTAATTTCTTTTGCTCTTATTTTTCCATTAACAGCCAATTTCCATGCTCCTGGGGTTATAGTACCAATACCAACGTTTCGAGAAGAAAAATTAGTATATATAGCTACGTGTTCTGTATTTTGTGTACTTAAGGGCAAATTTCCACCACTATATCCTGCACTTATACCAAACCCGTCAGATAGGTTAACTAAATCTGCATATGAATAACCTCCTGTTGATATTTTTCTTCCAATTCTAATACCAGTCATTAAGTCTGAAGTTTCATTAGAATGAAATCGACTAACATATTTATTATCACTATATACAGAGAGTTTCATATCAGGGTTTGTAATTCCAACCCCTACATTACCGTTAGATTTTATAACCATTTTTTCAGAACCAGGAGTTCCATTATATTCGGTGTAAAAACGGTGATTGTGTTGACTAAAATAGTCTAAATCAGCATTGCTAATACCAAAACCAAAGTAATTATTTTCTCCCCCAGACCATAATGTGATTTTGTTAGGATATACTGATGGATTAGAATAATTAGTTCCTATATCTAATTTACTTTTAGGTGTTGTAATTCCAATACCTACATTACTACCTGTATCTGTTATCTGAGCTTCAAGTCCGAAACTCATCCCAATTAATGCGATTAATAAAGTTCTTTTTTTCATAATAAATTTTATTTTATAGTTATTTCTGTTCATTTTTTTTGCGCTTGTGCCTAACGTGTTCGTGTATGGTTCAGTTGCGTTGGCTAGGACTAAGGTAGTAAACAAAAACGTGCCAGAGAAAATTCCGAAGGAATTTTCCAAGTAGGTGATTACCTAAGCAATTAATTATACACGTCTTAAGTTTACAAAGTAGTA